>JALUKO010000154.1 GCA_027056525.1 Helicobacteraceae bacterium
CCCCAGCTCTCTGACTCTATGGATGAGGGGAAATTGATAGCATGGAAAGTAGGTGTTGGACAAAGTATCAAAAGTGGCGATGTGATAGCTGAGGTTGAGAGTGACAAGGCTATCATGGAAGTGCAGAGTTTTAAAGAGGGCATTGTAAAAGAGCTTCTTGTAAAAGAGGAAGAGGAAGTAAAAGTCGGTACAGTCATAGCCAGAGTTGAGACAAAAACGAATACAAAAGAAAATGTACAACAAGAGAGTGTAGAAGATGAAAATGTTTTGGATGATATTTTTCATGTAGATACTCACGTGGAAACTCAGAAGAAAAAACCGCTAAACAAAGAGCACCTTAAACTTCCAAGTGGGAAAATGATCTCTCCAAAAGCACGCGCCAAAGCGGCTGCGTATGGTTTGGATATTGCCGATATGAAAAAAGATGTGGATATTTTGCACGCTGATGATGTAGAGAATTATTTACATGAGCGCTACTTTACACCAAAAGCACTTGCACTTCTAAGAAGCTATCATCTTGAGAGTTCCCTCTTTACACTCGATCATAAAATAGATGAAGTAGAGGTACAAGAATATATTGTAAAACATCAGACACCACTACCAAAAGCTCTCTCAGCCATGCAAAAAGCAATTATCTCCAATGTAAAAGCTTCTGCACAAAAGCCGACTTTTCACATCTATGAGAGTGCTGATGCTTCACTGCTACAAAAGCATAAAGAGACAAGCATCACAGTTTGGATCATTAAAATTATTGCAAAGGTGATGATCCGGCATGAAGTGTTTCGCTCAAGACTGCTAGAAGAGAGTGTCGTGGTATTTCCAAATGCCTCTTTATCTATCGCTGTTGCAGATGAGAAAGATCTCTATATGCCGGTTATTGCAGATGCAAATACTTTATCGCAAGAAGCCCTAAAAACACAACTTGAGAAGTTTAAAACTAAACTACAAAACAGAAGTTTTACACAAGAGGATATGCAGGGTTCAACGTTTGGACTCTCTAACCTTGGTATGCTCGGTGTGGAGCGTTTTGACGCGATGATAAACAAAGATGATGCAGCTATTATGGCAGTAGGTGCTGTGAATAATGGAAAAATCTCTTTGACACTCACAGCCGATCATAGACTTATCAACGGTTATGAGGCGGCACTTTTTATGCGCGATGTTAAAAAAGAGTTGCAAAATGCTCTTAATTTTAAGGAGTAAAGTATGTATGATATCATCTATCTAGGTGGAGGTCTCAACTATGCGGGTGCTATCGTTGCAGCTAAGAGCGGTAAAAAAGTGGTACTTATTGAAAAAGATGTAACTCAGCTTGGAGGAGTGTGTCTGCATAAGGGTTGCATTCCCTCAAAAATGTTTTTGAACTATGCAAATATAGTCTATGAGAGTAAGAGTGACATTTTGCAAGGGGAGTTACAACTCTCACAAAAAAAGCTCTTTGAGAAAAAAAATGATCTTTTAAAGAACGTGCTAAAAACTCTACAGAAGCAGTGCAGTCATTTTACAACTATTGAGGGTGAGGGCAAGCTCATCGCTCCACATAAAGTCTCAGTCAATGGGAAGGTTCTTGAAGCTGAGCATATTGTTGTGGGTACGGGTTCACATCCTTATATTCCAGATGGTATTGAGTATAATACAAAAGATATTATTGTGAGTGATGAGGTGCTTAATCTTGAGGAGCTTCCAAAAAAGATCGCCATCTATGGGGCAGGGGCTATAGGGCTTGAGATGGCAAGTTTTTTTGCAACAGCGGGTGTAGAGGTGACACTTTTAGTGCATGGCAGTTCTCTTTTACAACATGTACATCCAAGTATCCAAAAAGCACTACAGAAGCAGCTTGAAACATTGGGTATTAACGTTGAATTTAATCACCCCATAAGGAGTGCGAAAAGTACAAAAAAAGGGGTGCATGTCAGCTATGAGGATACAAGCAGTAACTACTTTGATATATTGCTTGTCGCTGCAGGTCGCAGGGCAAATATAGATGTTATAGCCTGTGATGCAGTGGAAGTTTCCCATGCCATAGAAACTGATGCACATTTTGAAACAACATTGCCAAAACATTATGCTGTTGGAGATTGTAACGGCAAGGTTCAGCTCGCTCATGCAGCCCGTGCAGAGGTTTTGAATGTAACTGAACGTATTTTAGCAAAAGATCCCCGTACACTTAACCTGGAACATGTGGTGAAATTCATCCATACCCTGCCTATGAGTTATGCAACCGTCGGTAAAAACAAAAAACTTCTTGAACAAGAGGGGATAGAGTATAAAGAGAGTCTTGTCACACTCAATCAGTTTACCTACTCCCTTTATAATCATGCAAGTGATGGTATGATAGTGAGTTATGTTGATAAAGAGGGTTTTATTTTAGGTGCGGAGATATTTGCACCTCATGCGGAGGAGCTTATAGCAACGATTGCCATGAGTTTGGCTGGTGAGATGGATATGGCTCAGGCAAAACGTACCATTTTGGCACATCCTACATTTTCAGAAGCCCTAGAGAGAACCTTTTATAAGTTATGAAACTTCACACTTGGGCAGAAGTGCCATACAAAAAAGCCAGAAGTATGATGCAGGATATCCATAGTGAGGCTTTAGAGGATGGGCAAAATCATCTTATTTTATGTACACATCCAAATATTTTTACTGTTGGAAGTGATACACAACATAGTTTTTGTGTGGATGTTGTGCGAAGTGACAGGGGAGGCTCTATCACCTGTCACTCCCTTGGACAAAATATTTTTTACTTTTGCTTTCAGATACAAAACCCTGCGCTATTTTATAAAAAGGTTCTCAGAGCATTTGAGTGTTTTTTTACAAAGTATCTTCCAGAAGTGTGTTATGATAAAAACAAGGCAGGCTTTTATATACAAAACCGCAAAATCGCTTCACTTGGATTTCGCTACTCACAAGGGGTCTCTCTTCATGGAGTAGCTTTAAATGTTGATGTGGATTTAGCTTTTCATTCTCAGGTAAACCCGTGTAATCTTCCTGGGATTGTACCCACTTCGCTACTCTTTGAGGGTGTAATACTTACACAAAAAGAGGTCAATGAGCAGATGCTGTGCTTTATACAAAAAAGTTTTGATGATGCACTATGTTAAACCAAAAGTAAAAGCACCCCATCCCCAGCTGATTGAGACAATGGGTGCTACACTTCAAAAGTATGACCTCAAAACCGTTTGTGAAGCAGCAGCATGTCCAAACAGAGCTGAGTGTTATGCCAAAGAGAGTGCAACCTTTATGATCTTGGGAGATACCTGCACACGCTCTTGTAGTTTTTGCAATGTACAAACAGGCAAGGGGATCTCTGTGGATGTGAGTGAACCCGAGCGTCTTGGAGATGCCATAGCTCAATTACAACTAAAGTATGTTGTGATAACCTCTGTAGATCGAGACGATCTGAAAGACTATGGAGCAGGGCATTTTGCTGCGTGTGTAGATGCTGTGAAAAAGAAAAATCCGAGTATTCACATAGAGCTTCTGACGCCCGATTTTCACTGTTTGCCATCAGCTTTAGACAGAGTCATACTCAGTGATGTTTATAAACTGGCACACAATCAAGAGACAGTAAGACGCTTAAGTAAAAGTGTACGACCCCAAAGTGATTATGACAGGACACTTCAGGTACTGCAGTACTATGCTATGCACTCACAAGCAACGATCAAGTCCTCGCTGATGGTAGGACTAGGGGAGCA
>JALUKO010000155.1 GCA_027056525.1 Helicobacteraceae bacterium
GTGCAGAAAATGTAGAAGCATGGAAAGTGGCACTGAGTATGAAAAGATCACCTTCTGCTTTTGTATGTTCTCGTCAAAATCTCTCAGTACTTCCAAAAGCTTTCAAAGGTGAAGCGGCGAGAGGGGGCTACCTTTTGGCATCTGATGAGGATGCCGTGATCACATTGATGGCGAGTGGTTCGGAAGTGGAGCTTGCGCTGAAAGTGAAAGAGGCACTCAATGAAAAAGATGTACCTGTAAATGTTGTTTCAGTCCCATGTTATGATCTTTTTATAGAGCAGGACAAAGAGTATATCGATTCTATTGTTGTTGATGGAACAAAAAAGGTCGCCATAGAAGCGGCTCGCGGCTTAGAGTGGTACAAGCTGGCTGATGAAGTGATCGCTATGGATAGTTTTGGTGCTTCCGCTCCGGCAGGGAAGCTTTTTGAGAAGTTTGGCTTCTCAGTTGATTCGATCTTAGAAAGAATCAAGTAGTTTTTGAGCTAACTTCTAAGTTATAGAAGTTAGTCTTGTTTTTGTGCCTGCTCTTTCATGTGCGCGATATAGGCATCAAGATTGCTCTCGATCATCAGTGTATAGTCTTTTAAAAGAGCCTCTTTTACAGCTTCTTTTTCTGCTTCCAAATCCTGTGCTATGGTTGATGCTTCAAATGCACTAAATCTAGCAGCGGCAAATCGCAGAGCTGAACCCACCGTTCCTGAAGGATCTTTTTGGTTTAGCTCATTGGCTAGGTTGATAAACTTATCTGCAGTATCGTAGAGTGCTTTGATACTCTCTTCTTGACTTATCTCTTGACTCATTTGAATTCCTTAAAATATTTTCTTCATTTTACACTATTGGCTGTTTACTTCACTCATAAATAGTTTAAAACTTCCACACCGATAAAAATAACACCCAAAAAAAGAACAGAAGAGATAAATACCAGAGCCGTTACGATTTTTGGTTCACAGTCATACAAAGAGGCAAGGTTGACATTGGCAACAGCAAGGGGCATCAGAAGTTCTATAAAGATCACACCCTTTATCATAGGGTCAAGTGTGATGTTGTAGAGCAGTAAAAAAGCCAGCAGAGGCAAAAGAACAAATTTAAACCCCACAACCCAAGAGATAAGGGTTGTGTTTATCTCTTTGATCTTGGTTCCATAGAGGTAGATTCCAAATAAAAAAAGCTGCATGGTCATCGAAGCATACGCTCCCATCATCAACATATTCATCACTGTTTCAGAGGGTTTGTACCCATATACACTTAAGGTAATAGCAGCTATAGCAGCCCATAAAATGGGAAGTTTTACGATGTTTGCAAGAGATCTCTTGACATCAAAGCTTCCCCGTGAGTAAAAATAGACACCGATAGTATAGACCACAAAAACATTGACGAGATTGACCACCGTTGTATAGGGGATCGATGCCTCCCCGAAGATAGCTATGTTAAGTGGGATACCTAAGTTGCCTGTATTGCCTATGATGGCTGCCACCATAGCGATGGAGTACTCTTTTTTGTGTTTAAAAAGTTTGTGAGCAAAAACAGCAGAAGCGATGAGTGCAATAATCACAATGGCCAAGTAGATGCTCGGAGCATACAAAAGTGTTATATCTACTGGATGGATAAGTAATCCCCAGAAGGTGAGAAATACCTGTAAAAAGTAAACATTGAGAAGTGTTATGGTTTTATCATCGATTTGTTCTTTAAAACTGTGTTTGGCAAGATAGCCCATAACAATAAAAACATAAATACTTACAATGGAGAAGATAATGGAACTCATAGTGCAATTATACAGTATAATTGCACTATGAATACTATAGAAACACTCCAAGAGACTATAAAAGAAAATATGGCAGTGATGATCTACTTCTCGGCTCCCTCGTGCAATGTATGTCATGCGCTCAAGCCAAAGCTTCTAGAAGCAATAGAGCAAAATTTTGAGAAGTTTACAATTATCAGTGTAGATATATCAAAAGAGCAGGAGATCGCGGCACACTACAGTGTTTTTGCCATACCCACTATTTTAGTGTTTTTAGAGGGCAGAGAGTTTTTACGCAAATCACGTCATATGTCGATTGAGGAGGTAGTCCGTGAGATCAAACGCCCTTATGAGATCATGCTCTCATAAAAGCGATCAGTGCAGCACTGATAGCAACATTTAAGGACTCCACATCTCTTTGCATGGGGATGATGAGCTTTTTGTTACACAGCGCTTCAACCTCACTGCTGAGCCCCTCACTTTCATTGCCCAAAACAAAAACAGAGCGTTTGGAGGGTTGTATGTCGTATATACTCTCTTTGGCATCAAGTGAGAGTGCATATATATCTGTGTTTGAGAACTCCGCTAAAACCTCTTCAAGTGTGTCACAGAAGTAGATAGGGAGTTTAAAGAGTGTGCCGGCACTCGCTTTTACGACCAAAGGGGAGATTTTTGCTGAGTTCTTTTTGGGTAAAATAATGCCATCGACATTCCCCGCCGCACAGCTTCTTATGATCATACCAAGGTTTTGAGGGTTGTGTATGCCATCAAGAGCAATAAGTCTAAATGTTTGCATGGCATACAACTGTTTTGCGTGTTGGTAGGTTTTTGAATAGATATCGATCGCCACACCCTGATCCTGTTTGGCGTTTTTACTTATACGCGAGAGGGCATTTTTTTCATGGTAAGTGATCTCTATATTGCGCTGTTTTGCCAGCGTTAGAATCTTTTTTATAGCACCGTCAGGTTTGTTTGTTTTTGCCAAATGAAGCTTATGAACCTCAATGGAGCTATCTTGAAGCATCTCAACAACCACATTACGCCCATACAGGGTAATGATCTTTTCAAAAAAAGCTTTTTTCTCTTTATACTCTTGGGAATCTTTCATTATCACTCCACTATATTGTAAACTATTTCAGTTTTGTTTTTTATCTTTTTTATCTCATGAATTTGAAGCGTATCTATCTGTAGACTCATAAACGCTTCCATACTCTCAATCCCGTTTTTTGCAATTTCACGTAGCACTATGCCCCTGTAGGCTTTTGCCCAGTGACTCACTGTTTTTGCATTTTTTAAAAACTTTAGTGTTGTGTAGGGCTTTGTAGTTTTGTAAAACTTCTCATAATAACCTGCACGCAAATCAAGCACTTCGTGGGAGGCGAGATATAAATCTATTTGATAGGAGAAACGCTCTTTGTAAAATTTCTCCGGTGCAATATCTCCAATGGAGTTGCCCTGTTTTACTTTATAGTTGGCAATGGTGTCACCGCCAAGTAAAGGACCGTAAAGATTTGAGAAGATAAGTGTGTTCTCTTGTAAAAACTGCTGTGCATCTGCATCAAGTTCGTTATATTGAAGATAATCATACGCAACACCCTGATAGCGTTTAATAGCAGGCATAAGCGGTGTATTGAATATATCACAGATATAAGGTTCACATTCGCTGAACTTTTTAAAGCCAAAGAGTTTTTTGATGAGCTCTTCATCTTTTGAGAGCACAATCTCATTGTATCTGCTCAGTATCTCATCTCTGGCACTGAGTGCTCCAAAGATATCTTTTTTTGCGGCATTGCCGCCGCTGTTTTTTCCTTCTGAAGGGGAGAAAAGGATCTTTAACATATCTGTTGCCTTTTGTAGTGTAAAAATCTGATCGTATTATACCCATACCTTTCATAGAATTTTAACCTATATAGAGTTATATCTATTCTATGGTATCATACAAAATAGAGGAG
>JALUKO010000156.1 GCA_027056525.1 Helicobacteraceae bacterium
ACTGAGTTTTTGTGTAGTTTTATACTCCTCACTCAACAGTGCAAGTACTTCTGAAGCATACCTTACATGCTCATAACCCACAAAACTATTCTCGCCAAACTTCTCTAAAAGCTCTTTAAAATCACCATGAACAGCTTCATCACCACTTCCCCTCCAAGCAGCTTTTGCACGCTCTTTTTGTGCATTCATAAGCGCATTGAATTTCTCACTGTCAAGCTTAAGCCCTTTTTCGCGAAGCATATCTTCTGTAAGATCAAGAGGAAAACCAAAAGTATCATAAAGTTTAAAAGCAACTTCACCGCTAAAGATCTCACGTGTATTTGTAAGCTCATCATTGAAAAGTGCTATACCGGATTCAATGGTTTTGAAAAAACGTACCTCTTCGAGCTCTATTTGCTCTTTCACAACAGCAGCTTTTACTTCGAGATAATCATACTCTTTGCCCATGATTGCTACTACTGTATCGACAAGTTTATACATAAAGGGTTCACGAAATCCTAGAAGGTAACCGTGTCTGACGGCACGACGAAGAATTCTGCGAAGAACATATCCACGCCCCTCATTTGAGAAGTTCACATTTTGTGCAAGTAAAAAGAGCGCTGTGCGTATATGATCCGCTATGACGCGGTACGATGCACCACTTTCATATGCGTATTCTTTGCCGATAAGTTCCTCAACTTGGTTGATGATAGGCATAAACAAAGAGGAGCCATAGTTCGAAAGCGCTCCTTCTTTAATCGCAACAACACGCTCAAGTCCCATTCCTGTATCGATCGATGGTTTTGGAAGCGGTGTCATCGTCCCGTCACTACTGCGCTCATACTGCATAAACACAAGGTTCCATATCTCTAAAAATCTGTCACCCTCACCACCAAGATAATCTTCCTCACCACAGAAGTGCTCAGCACCTTGATCAAAGAAAATTTCCGAGCATGGTCCGCACGGTCCTGTATCGCCCATTTGCCAAAAGTTGTCTGCATCACCCAAACGCAAGATACGCTCTTTTGCAACATGTTTAAGCCATAGTTTTTCTGCTTCATCATCACTTTCATGGATCGTTACCCAAAGTTTCTCAACGTCAAATTGCAGAACTTCAGTAATAAACTCCCATGCATAATCAATCGCTTCTTCTTTAAAATAGTCACCAAAACTAAAGTTACCAAGCATCTCGAAAAAAGTATGATGACGTGCCGTATGACCAACGTTTTCCAAGTCATTGTGTTTTCCACCTGCACGAATACATGTTTGACACGACGTTGCACGAGGATTTTGCGGTGCCGGCACCTCACCTGTAAAAATTGATTTAAAAGGAACCATTCCTGCATTGTTAAAAAGGAGAGTAGCATCATCTGGAACTAAGGGTGCAGACGGAACTCTTGCATGATTTTTTGATTCAAAAAACTTTAAAAACTCTTCTCTAATGTCCATAAATATATCACTTCGTATAAAATTACGCGATTATATCTAAAAATGGTACTAAAACTGTTTAAATAGCTTTATAGATCTAAGGAATCAGCTATTTTTCATGGCACTTGCTGCACAGACCCATAACAGTTTTAGCTCGAATAAACGAAGGGGAATTGGAAGCGTGAGGTTCATGGCAACTTACACAACTAAGCTCTCTGTCTTTTCTCGTAGGATCTTTTTTTCCTCTTACCGGATGGATTTTCTTGGAATATGTTCTGATGATGTGTGAACCGTTTATCTTATCTTTATGACATGAAGTACACAGATCAAACTCCGGTCTTCTAAGATAGTTTATCTCATCGGAACCGTGAGGATTATGACATTTGTTACATCTGCCAGAATCCACAGGTTCATGTTTAAAACGCTCTTTTGCCCATTTTTTCTTTGTTTTTTTATGGCATGTCAAACAAACAGTACCGATCGGATCTGCAACTGTATATTTACTTTTATGGACATCAAACCTGTTGTATTTACCAACTGTCCCATTATGGCATGATGTGCACAACCAGTTCACTGTTGGGGCATGGGCATGTTTTTTATACCCAATCGGTTTGTGACAGGTATAACAGTTTGATTTTCGGACATCTTCAAAAGCTACACCCTTAACTTCATTTACACTCATATCATGACATTTTGCACACTCTTTTTCGTTTTTTTCTTTATGAAAATAGTTATATTCAAACTTTAAAGGGGGATATTTAAATTGTTTATACACCTTGGAGGTATAGTAAACATTTTGCTTGTACTCTTTTAGAAGTTTATCACCCTGATACGCTTTAATATACACTTCATTATCACCAAGATGAATAGGAATATTTTTACAGTAATACTCTTTATTGCCTATGATATCCAGCGTATAAGTAAGGTTTTCATCTGTTGTTATACTTAAGAGATCAGTCACATTGGTATCTACTTTGACAACTACAGCCATAATATTTTCATCGTGGACATCTGGCTTGTTTGGTGTAATCACCTTAAATACATCAAAAGCAAATGTACTCGAGCTTATTAGTGCCACAAGCACAAAATAGTTCAAAAGATAAGATCTCATCATATGCATATCCTACCTTTTCTCTTTTTTATCTCGTTGATCATCTTTGTCCCGTAAGAAAAATGGTCTGTTGGAGGCATGCGGATTATGACAATCAACACACTCTTTTGTCTTATCTATCCCACCTTGACACTCAGAGTTATCTAATTCTCTTGCTTTTATATGTTTATCTTTATGGCAACCAAGACATATCTCATCCACAGGTTTTCTTACAAACTTACTGTAAGGACTAGAGTGTGGATTATGACATTTATTACAGTTTCCGGAGTCCAAAGGCTCGTGTCGGTATCTGGCTTTACTCCATTTTTTATAATTGCTTTTATGGCATTTAAAACACTCTTGATCTACAGGTTGTGCAGCCAGATATTTTGAACGCCCTTGGTTTTGCATGTTTTCCACACCTGCTTTACCGTTATGACAAGCGCCACACAGCCAGTTGACAGCCGGAGCATGTCCAAACTTATCCTTTGTTATATGACTGTGGCATACATAGCAATTTGATTCTTTGACATCGATAAACGCCACGTTTTTGATCTCATTAGAGGTCATATTATGGCACTTTTTGCACAGGGCTTCATTTGTATCTGTATGAAAAAAGGTCTGTTTGTACTGTATTGGCGGGTATCTGAAGCGATAAAATATATCAGATGCCACGTACATTCTTGCAATTTGCTCACTAACCATTTTCCCATCTTTGTAAGCCCTGATAGTTACTCTGTTCTCACCGAGACGAAGTAAAATATTTTTACAGTTCATAGTTGCTGTTTTCCCTATTTTTACACTCTTTTCTTCTATCGATGTAATTATTTTTAATTCGTCTACTTTAGCAGGGGTAACTTTTACGACTATGTTGATTGTTGTTTCACGATGCAGGGAATAGTCTTGAGGGGAGAGGATCTGAATGAGATTTTCTTTTGCCAGCAGATTTACGGAACTTAAGAGCATAAGTACCGTAAAGACAAAACAGTTCAACCGCCTCATCGTCCTATCCCTTTGGGCTCAAACCGGTCATATTCAAACTTTTTATGACAAGCCGGAGCACATGAGCCACCAGTTCCAGTATCTATATAACGCAGAGGGAATTTCACCCCGTTAAAGTCAGTATAGCTTCTGATCAAGTGTGTATATTTAGAAGCGTGAACATCATGACATGCTCTACACGTTCTTCCCTTTC
>JALUKO010000157.1 GCA_027056525.1 Helicobacteraceae bacterium
TTATTACATAACACCTTATATGCAACTTTTTTCAAACTTACAATCAGGTATTAAAAAAGCCTACAGGGGAGACTTCTCTCATAATTTTTCTACCAGTGTCAGTGGTGATGGTAAAAGTGTAGTACAGCAAATGAATACTCTGTTTCGTAAGATGCAGGAGACCTTTGGCGATATCAAATATAATCTGGCTACTTTTATTCCACAGGGATGTATATCTTCATCCGATCCACTGTATGAAGCAAAATCAATAATAGGAGAGCTTTCTGATATATACAAATTCAAAAAGACCATTGAACTTGACCCTTCTAAGGAAGTGGTTTATTCCAGAATCATGGATATCCTAAAAAGCAAATACGCAATACAAAATTTTACTTTTTATGAGATCAACAATGCAACTTTTACACGAACACTTCTGCACAACTGTGGAGAAAAAAGCATTTGTATGGAGTATGTTAATGAAGATGCGAAACTCTGCAGAGCCTACAGAACCAAAAGTGATATTATCTCTACAGAGTTTATCAATCTATGTCAATCATGCGAAGCCAAAGACAACGAGTATATCTGCATACCTTTTCGAATCAATGAAAATGCATCGATCGTGATCTCAATCACTTCAAAACATAAAAATGAAATAGCAAAGATCAACACCTATATTCCAAGTATTAAAAACTATTTAGAAGCTGCAAAACCTGTTATAGAGAGCAGAATTCTTATGGCACAACTTCGAGACACATCACTACAAGATGGTATGACGGGACTGTATAACAGAAGATTTTTAGAAGAATTTATAGATAAAGTTATGAGTCAGGCCAATAGACAAGAAGCTACATACAGTATCTTGATGATAGATATTGATTTTTTTAAAATGGTCAATGACACATACGGACATGATGTAGGCGATAAAGTTATCGTTGCGCTTTCTAAAGTCTTGATAGAAAATATTCGAGAAGCCGATCTTGCCATTAGATATGGAGGGGAAGAGTTTATTGTTATGCTTCATAATGCGAGTGATAAAGGTACTCTCAAAGTTGCACAGAAGATTCACAGCGCTTTTGGGAGCCTTATCTTTGAAATAGATACGAAAGAAAGCATACAAAAAACGATCAGTATCGGAATAGCAAAATTTCCACAAGATGGCGACACTATCTGGAAGTGCATAAAATATGCTGATACCGCCTTATACAATGCAAAAAATACAGGTAGAGATAAAATAGTGAAATTCAAAAAAGAGATGTTTGAAAGTGAAGATTTTTAAAAAAATGACAGATCGTAAAGATCTGCCGTTTGTGCAAGTTTTTAGCTACAACCACATCCGCCTGCACTGCTTTGCGCAGAAGATGCACCCGCACTAGAGCAAGCACTTACACCTGGAGGTGTTGTAGGTTGCACCGCTTGGTTATCAACGCCACCATTTGCATTGATCTCCTCTATCGTAGCCCAGATAGATTCAGCCGCACTCATATAACGTTTTGCAGACTCAGAAGTTGGTGCTACAAAAGTGATCGGTTTACCCTCATCACCACCTGTTCTGATACTAGGCTCTATCGGAATTTCCGCGATCACTTTTGTATCAAACTCTTTTGCCATAGGCTCTGAAGTTCCCTTACCAAAGATATCATACTCAACACCTGTATCAGGAGCGATAAAACCACTCATATTCTCTACAATTCCGGCAATTGGAATATTGAGTTTCTTAAACATATCAAGTGAACGGCGTGAGTCATCCAAGGATACACCCTGTGGTGTTGTAACAGTCAGACCTGCAGTTACGGGAACACTTTGAGCCAAAGTCAACTGTGCATCACCTGTTCCAGGAGGCATGTCGATCACTAAAACATCTAACTCTGACCATAAAATATCACGTAGGAACTGCTCAATAGCTTTCATGATCATAGCACCACGCCAGATCAAAGATTGACCCTCTTCCATCAGTGAGCCCATTGACATCATCTCAATGCCATATGCTTTTATTGGAAGTACTTTATTTCCGTTGACCTCCGGCTTGATATCAGACACACCTAACATACGAGGAATATTTGGACCATAGATATCTGCATCTAAAAGACCCACTTTTTTCCCTTGTTGTGCCAATGCAATTGCGATATTTACAGAAGTCGTTGATTTTCCGACACCACCCTTACCGGAACTAACCATTAAGAAGTTCTTTACCTGTGGAGCAATATTTTTACCACGAGATGAGCTCTCTTTTGGCATTACAGGAGCTTTTATATTGACAGTTACATTATTTGCACCGGCACGTTGAAGTTCTGCTATCGCCTCATCTTTGATCTGTTGTGCAACTTCTGGCGCACTTGATGTAATATCTACTGTAAAACTTACATCATTTCCATCTATTGCTATATCTTTTACAAAACCAAAAGTTACAATATCCTTGGTAAAACCCGGATACATAACTTTTGAAAGTGCTGATTTTACAATCTCTTGAGTCATTCAATAATTCCTTCATTTAATTTTATATTATTTTCGAAGCATATCATATTGATATAAGACAAAAATTGTCTTATATCAATAGTTTTATTTTTTAAGCTGTAGCTTCAGCTAATTCTTTCGCTTTTGCATCTTCAGCTATCTTAGCAATAGCTTCCGGGTTATCCATGATCTCTTGAGTGATCTTGTATGAACAAAACTTTGGTCCACACATAGAACAAAACTCTGCTTCTTTAAATACATCTTGAGGAAGCGTCTCATCATGGTACTCACGCGCACGCTCAGAGTCAAGTGCAAGTTCAAACTGTTTTTCCCAGTCAAATGAATAACGTGCATCACTCATCTCATCATCAATATCTCTCGCACCCTTACGACCACGAGCTATATCAGCAGCGTGAGCCGCTATTTTATAAGCGATGATCCCCTCACGAACATCCTCTGCGTTTGGAAGACCTAAGTGCTCTTTTGGTGTTACATAACAAAGCATACTTGCTCCATGCCATCCACCAACAGCCGCACCGATAGCAGAAGAGATATGATCATACCCTGCTGCGATGTCCGTTACTAATGGCCCTAAGATGTAAAAAGGTGCTTCATGACACAACTCACGTTGGATCTTCATATTACGTTCGATTTGATTGAGTGGTACATGCCCTGGACCTTCGATCATGACCTGAACATTTTTCTCCCATGCTCTAAGTGTAAGCTCACCAAGAACTTTCAACTCACCAAGCTGCGCATCATCACTCGCATCTGCAAGACAACCAGGACGTAGAGAATCTCCTAATGAAAGAGAGACATCATATTTTGCACAGATATCCAAAATATCATCAAATGCTGTATAGAAAGGATTTTCTCTATGGTAGTGCATCATCCATGCAGCCATCAGTGAACCCCCGCGAGAAACAATCCCCATCTTGCGTTTTGCAATTTTTGGCATAGTCTCCAACAAAAATCCTGCATGAATAGTAAAGTATGAAACACCTTGCTTTGCCTGACGCTCCAGTACTTCAAGCATCACCTCTATACTCAGATCTTCGATTTTATTGCCGACATCGTGAAGTATCTGGTAAATCGGTACCGTCCCTATAGGGATTTTTGAAGCCCCGATAACAGCCTTACGAATCTCATCAAGATCGCCACCAGTTGACAGATCCATTGCTGTGTCAGCTTTATAGTGTTGAGAAACTTCCATCTTCTCAACCTCACCCATAAC
>JALUKO010000158.1 GCA_027056525.1 Helicobacteraceae bacterium
ACTATTTTTTTTGTTAAATTGTTTTTCTACGGTTTTATTTTATATGGTATAGTTATGTACATTAGGAGAAAATTATATATAAGAAGGCAAAAACTTGAGCAAAAAAAATAGTGGAAAAATATGGCCTTACGCCATTACTGCTTCCATCATCCTTGTATTTGGATTTTGTGTGGCAACCGTAGTTATTACTATGAAATCCCCGGTTGAAAAAAGCGATACATACATGATGAACTATCATGAGGCAGATGCGAATGCAAATGAACTCATAGAATCTCAGATCGCTTTTGATAAAGAGTATACAATCAAGTATATCACAGATGAATTGAACTCACAAAACGGCATACTCAAATATAAAATTCTGGATAAAGATAATAATCCCGTAAATGAAGCCGATATGGTGGTTGTGCTAACAAGACCAAATAATCATAAGTATGACCAGGAACTTAAAAATCCAAAAGTACAAGATGGCATATATACCTTTGAAAGCATAGAGCTTCCAAAAGAGGGGCGATGGGATATAATGGCGAAGGTCAATATTGGAGATAAAAGCCGTTTTTACAATGTAAAAGCAGACACACGCTACTCAGAGGCATTTGAGTACTAAACATATATGGATAAAACTACTATAGTTTTACCAACAGCTCGTGCTATCAGGCATGAGCAGATGCAAATAGAGTCGAGTACCCTTTTTCTTCCCACTTACATTACGATGAGTGAATTTCTTTCAAAGCTTTGTATTGTTGATGGTTTTTTAATGGCTGATGATGACACCCGAGTACTTTTACTTATGGAAGCTTCTGATTTTAGCTCATTTAAAGAACTTCATATTGAGAGAAACTTTTTTACATTTACAAAAAACTCTAGCTATATTTTTAAGTTCTTTGAAGAGCTCAGTGCTGAGCTTTATGAGATAGATAATCTTGCATCCATAGATATTTATGGAGAATATGAAGAGCACATTGCGATACTTCAGAAATTATATAAGCGTTATGAGCAGCTTTGTTATGAGAAAAAAATACTGGACAAAATATTTTTGCCAAAACTTTACAGATTTAATGAAATATATGCCAGAGAGCTTGGAGATGTAAAAATATATATTGAGGGCTATTTGACAAATTTTGAGATCCAACTGTTGGGGCAATGTTCTGAGTTTTGTAGAGTCGATATTATTTTCAACACTTCCAGTTTTAACAAAAAAATGCAGGAAAAACTTTCATCCTATTTTGCACAGGAGTTTCATCAGGGATACAGATATAGACTTTCCTTGAATGAAAAAAAGGTTGTTGAAAAAACAAATGTAGAACTCAACAAAAATATAACTTGTGAATATTTTGCTGAAGCAGCTTTACAGATAGCTTTTATAAAGAAAAAAGTGTATGAGTTTGTAAAAAAAGGCTATGCCCCGGAGAAAATCGCCGTTATACTTCCCAATGAAAATATTGCGCAGTTATTGAAGCTTTTTGACGATAAGGCAAACTTTAACTTTGCTATGGGAAACCCCTATACTAGCTCAGAAATCTATAAAAAACTCGATGCCACACTCAAGATGATAGATCAAGAGTCATGTGAAAATGATGCAAGGCTGCAAAGGGTCGGTGATGAGCTTTATCTGCAACTAAGAAGATTAAACCATAAGGAAGCAGGAAGTAAAAAAGGATTTTTAGAACTTCTTCATGAATTGGGGTCTTTTTTTACAAACAAGACAGAGCTGAAGATATTTAACGAAGAAATTTACAAGTTTGAGAAGCTGTTAGCGTTTATGCAAGAGATGAGCAACAAAGCAAAACTGAGTTTGTTTATGCAAAGACTCGCCCAAAGAAGCATAGATGATGTACGTGGCGGTAAGATAACCGTGATGGGTGTTTTAGAGACACGTATGATAGATTTTCATGCAGTGATTATTGTAGATTTTGATGATAAGAATGTCCCAAAAAGAAGTGAGAAAGATATGTTCTTAAATACAAAACTAAGAGAGATGGCATCACTTCCAACAATGGGTGATAGAGAAAATTTGCAAAAACATTACTATGAGATGCTTATGTCGCGCTCACGTGAGGTGGCGATCTCTTATGTAAATTCTTCGCAAAACAATGCGTCGAGATTTTTGAAACAACTCGGCATACAAACTCACAAGCAACATGATGATATGGCGTATGCAGAGATACTCTTTAGTAAGGGGCACAAGAGACAACTACACAACAAAGAGATCACTGTAGAGTATTCGTTTAAGGACAAAGAGCTCTCTGCAACCATGCTAAAGACATACCTTAGCTGTAAAAGAAAGTATTTTTACAAGTATATACAAGGGATTAAAAACCATACCATTGCAAAAGATATGCCACAGGAGCATGAGATAGGCAATGTTGTTCATAAGGCTCTAGCGGAACTTTATAGGAAAAAAGATGCCTATTATGATGTGAATAGCCTGAGAAAAGATCTCCATAAAGAGCTTGATATAGCAAGGGGAGAGAGTGAACTAGATATCTATTTGATAGCATTGCAAAAAAAGAGACTTGAGAGTTTTTATGCCAAGGAAGTTGAGCGTTTTGAGAGGGGCTTTAAAGTTTTACATACAGAAAAAAAACTCTCTACACATTTTTGTGGTATGAGTTTAAGCGGTATCATAGACAGAATAGACAAAAAAGAAAGTGCCATAGAGGTTCTTGATTATAAAACAGGTTCCTATGAGTTATATACGAAAAAAAGTGTTTTACAAGCGAGTGATTTTCAGCTGGAGTTTTATTATTTGCTTGCAGGTGGCTTTGGAGATGTTCAAGGGTGCTATTTTTATGATCTAAAAGATGTAAAACTGGTTGAAGAGCTTTTTTTAAAAGAGAAGATCGATCTTTTACAATCGCACATCAAAGACCTGTTAATGGTTGAAGAGATAGAGTGTACACTAACAGAAAATTTGAAACACTGCCAGTTCTGTGAGTATGCACTGATGTGTGGGAGAACATAATGGCATTTATCAATAATCTTGCCTATGAGGCCAGTGCGGGCAGTGGAAAAACTTTTATGCTGGTCGTGCGCTATTTGTCATTGCTGTTTCAGGGTGCACACGCTTCTAAAATACTGGCGCTTACATTTACAAATAAAGCCGCTTCTGAGATGCAAGAGAGGATAGTGGAAACACTTGAAGAGCTTGAGCACAGAGGAGAACTTGAAGAGATAATGAAGGTAACAGAACTTTCTCGTGAGTATCTCTTAGAGCAACGCCCAAAAATACTGCATGAGTTTTTAAATGCCCATACAAAGATCATGACGATAGATAGTTTTTTCACCCAAATACTTAGAAAATTTTCACTTTATGCCTCTTTGATGCCGGACTTTTCTACATTTTCAGCACAACATGAACTAAAACTTATGAGTAGGTTTTTAGCAGAGGTAAGTGTAGCAAACAAGAGAGAGAGTCTTATAAGTTTATCTCTGGACTCTAAAAAAAGAATGGGTGATATCTTTGAACTGCTTGAGCAGTTTTACATAAAAAAAGAGGAACTCTCCCATATCCATTTTACCAAAGCTGAGCCAAAAAAATATGAAAAAGAGATCCACGATGCATTTAATGCCTTGGCTTCACTCGTGCACAATTCACAAACAGCTTCTGCAACGGCTAAAAAATCTCTTGTAGCCGAGAGTTTTGAAGATAT
>JALUKO010000159.1 GCA_027056525.1 Helicobacteraceae bacterium
CAACATCCTCAACATTATCCACCTGCAAAAATGGAACTTCCCAGCTTGTCTCAGTCTCTGCTGTTTTTCCCATCTGTGCATTAAGCTCTTCAATGATCGTCGCAACCGTTTCTTCATCAGCTTCAACGATATCACCGCTCTCTTCAGCAGCTTCTACCAGGTTCATAACCTCATCAAAAGCGTTGTAAAGTGCTTCTGTCATACTATCGGCAAAGTCAATTTTTCCGGCTCGAAGCATATCCAGAAGATCTTCTGCATGGTGTGTGATATCTTTTACAGAATCAAACCCGACAATACCACTTCCACCTTTTAGTGTATGTGCTGCACGAAATACAGAGTTGAGAAGTTCAGGATCATCACCACCGATCTCCTCTATGTTCTGATCTATAAATGCTAAATTTTCTCTTGCTTCACTCAAAAACTGTTCTAATAACGGATCCATACTATCCCCCTAGCTCTTTACTAAAATGTCTATATACGCTTGTAGTTGATTTGGCTTTATAGGCTTTGTTTCAAAAAGATTTGCACCAACCTTGTAAGCATTTAATTTGTCTTCCTCTTTAGCCTGTGTTGTGATCATAATGACAGGCACAAATCTATGAGCATCTTGCTTTCTAAGATCCTGCACAAAAGAGTAACCGTCCATAATAGGCATATTGACATCAACTAAATACAAGTCAATCTCTTCATTGAGACTTTTTTCCAATGCTTCCATGCCGTTTTCAGCTTCTAAAACATCAAGACCCATCGACTTGAGTATTGAACCATGATAATTTCTTACTGTTTTTGAATCATCTACTACCATTACTGTTGACATAATTACTCCTAAAAAAATTCTATTTCATTATCATCTTGGGAATGAAAATGTCCAGAATATGCTTCTTTTTTCTCTTTGGCATTAACAAGGATATTTTGCAGTGCCAGATCAAGCTCTTCAAGTTCTCTCTCTACAGACAGGGCATCGTTTTGCATACCCTCTTGGCACTTTTGCATACTTCTTTTTGCCTCTTCAATAGCATCTACAGTCGCATTAAGCTGCTGAGATATCATATCTTGACGCTGTAATGCCTGCGTAATCTGCTCATCAACCTCAATGGAGTTTTGTTCTATAAGTTCACCAAAAACCATTGTTGATTTTTCAGAGAGTTCAATAATCTCTTTTTCGATCTCCTGTATATGTTCTAAAAGATGGCTAATTGAAGAAAACATAATTGCACCTTATTCTATGAGAGTCTCAAAACTCTTGTTATTGCTTGCTTTAACTGAGCCGGGTTAAATGGTTTTACGATCCATCCGGTCAGTCCAAGTGCTTTTCCCTGTTGTTTTAGCTCTGCTTTTGTTTCTGTTGTAAGCATCAAACATGGTGTTCTTTTCGTTGCCTCCACTTTACGAAGCTCCTGTAAAAACTCAAAACCGTTCATCACGGGCATATTGAGGTCTGTTATGATCAAATCCGGTGTCATACCTGCTTGGATCTCGGCTAAGGCATCTTGCGCCTGTGTATATTGTTTTACCTCTATTGGCATAGAGTTTGTTACCATTCTCGTTGAAGCTAAGGCTGTTTCACTATCATCTACAAATATTACTAACGGCATAATTCTCTCCTATTTTTGATATATCAATGTATTGTCAATTTTTTTTGCTTTAAAAACCGAAACGATACGGCTCATATATTCGGCATGTCCCAAAAGAACATACCCACCCGGGTTTAACATATCGTAAAATGTCATTGCAACCTCTTTACGGGAAGCATCATCAAAATAGATAAGCATATTTCTTGAAAAGATCACATCAAACTTTCCAAGTTTTCTCATCTGCGTTTTATCAAAAACATTTGCTACCTGAAAGTCCACAGTTCCCTGTAGTTCTTCACCAAGTTCATACCCGAGACTTTTCTTTTTAAACCATTTGTTTAAAATGTTTTTTGGAATCGCATGAACTGAACGCTCCGTATATTTTGCTGCTTTTGCTTTTTCTATAACCGTTGAATCTATGTCGATACCAACAACCTCTATGTCTCTTTGCTCCACAACACTCCCCTCTTCCACTATATGGAGTATGATCGAGTAAGGTTCCTCCCCCGTTGAGCAGGGAGAAGATAAGATCCTTAGCGGTTTTGAAGATGGCATCGTTTTGTGAAGCTCGGGAAGTATTCTGTTAACAAGAACTTCAAACTGGTCTTTTTCTCTAAAGAAATATGTTTCATTCACAGTAATAGCATTCATAAGCTCTTGAAACTCCGAACCCTCTTTATCATCAAAACGAAGTTTAAAAAAGTATTTTCTAAAATTATCAAAACCCAACTCTGCCGAGCGTTTATCTATATACTTCGCCAACTTCTCATAGTGTTTATCTTCTTCAAGATAGATACCGCTTTTTCTATAAATAAACTCACCAATTTTAGAAAAATTTTCTTTTGATAAAAGATGTGCCATACCCTAACCTTTTATCATTTTAATAGCGCCATCCACTGCAAACTCTACATAGAATTCACTGCTAAAACGCTCTTTTAAAGATTCCAATAGAGCAATATCTTCCTCTTCTCCGATCTCCGCCAGATAATCAACTGCGGTCATTGCAACATTGACATCATCCTCTTTTTCTAAAAGTTCTAAAAGCATATCTCTTGATTCTGCAAAATTAACATCACCAAGCACATTAATAGCAAATATTCTCAAATCCCTGTCATCTCCAATCAAGAACTTTACTATGTAGTACTTGATCGCCTCACCGTAATCTCTGAGTATGGAGATAGCGAGGTTTCTTACATAGGCATTGTTAAGCTTTAATAACTCCATGATCTCTTCTATGGGAGCATCTTCTGGATCTATATTGGCTATAACCGTTGCCACTTTTGTTGAAATATCTTTATCTGCATCTTCATTGTTTATGTATGATATGAGGTATTTGGTACCGTTATGAAACTTAGCGATCTCTTCAACAGCATAGTCTTTCATCTCATCATCAACATCTGATTCAAAAAACTCTATCGCATCTTCAAGCGTATCAAATTGCGGTAATTCTTCAACATCTTGTTGTTCATGCTTTTTAATTAAAGCCATCTCATTCTCCTTACTTTAATGTTGCAATTTTTTTCAAAATTTGCATAAAATCAAGCTGTTCCATAACACCACCTCTGTCATATGCTTCTTTTGGCATACCATAGACAGTAGCACTCTCTTCGCTTTCAGCCAAAGTATAAGCACCTGCTTGCTTGAGCTTTACCATTGCATCAGCACCGTCATCACCGATTCCTGTAAGGATCACTCCGACAAGTTGTGCAGGTTTGAAGACTTCTAAAGCAGAAAACATCATCTCATTAACACTTGGTTGAAAAAAATTCTCACCTTTATTTTTATCTTCTCGTATCACTATCTTGCCCGATACCTTTTTGGTAAAATTCATATGAACCCCGCCCCTGGCTACATATACATTGCCCGGAAGCAGTTCCATATTATGTTTGCTTTCATGTACAGGCAGAGCACTTGCACGATCAAGTCTCTGTGCAAATGCTTGAGTAAACTGCTCAGGCATATGCTGTACTATGCATACAGGATATTTGTAGTTTGCAGGTAACGAAGAACAAATCTGTTCGATAAGCCCCGGTCCACCTGTAGAAGAACCGATCAGGATCACTTTTTCTATATCTTTTGAACTTTCACTCTGCACTTCTCTTTCACGTGATGGGCGAGGAGCTCTTCTCTCACGTCTGGCAGGTCTTGAAGCTTGTCTTCTCAGACGTCTGAGAGGTATTTTACTCAAAGACTCTACTTTTTCTAAAATATCATCCCTGTTTTCCCTTTTACCCACATTCATTGTTCCGGGTTTTGCTATATAATCAATAGCACCAAGATCAAGAGCATCCATAGTGATAGAAGCATCCTCCGTTGTTAAAGAGCTGATCATAAGAATGGCACTTGGACGTTTTTGCATGATCTGTCGCACAGCTTCTATGCCATCCATAACAGGCATATTGATATCCATTGTGATAACATCATATTGCTCTTGCGTTGCCTTATCCACGGCTTCTTGACCATTTTTCGCAAAATCAATCTCAAACTCCAGCGTAGCGATCATCTCACTTAATTGTTTCCTCACTAATGCTGAATCATCGACTATAAGTACTTTTTTAGACACTATATCTCCTCGCTCGCTACTATCTGGTTTATATCCATAGATAACACCAATCTTTTCCCATTATCCAAATGCAAAACATTGGAAAACAATTCATCCTCTTGTTCCCTTAGTTCACTCTTTTTTATATTGAGAATATCACTTACACTGTCCACGACAAAACCTATTTTTGTATCGTGTAAACTACAAACAATTATTTTTGAGTCTTCACCTATCTTTGTCTCTATATTTAATTTATCAAACAAAGAAACTATGGTTATAATCTGTCCTCTGATATTTATAATACCATCCACCAAATCATCCGTGTATGCTACTTTTGTAGTATCTACCGCATCTATGATCTCGGCGACATTTTCCACTTCAAAAGCATACTCTTTATCTGCAAGTTTAAAAACGATCACTTCCATAGCAATATCTTCCAAACCCTGAGTTTCACTTTGCTGATCTTTTATATCTATAAATGTTTCATTTTCATCAAAGATCTTCTCTAAAACCTCATGATCAAAAAAGGAGATTAAAGAATCACCGTTATGTATCACACCTGAAATTTTGTTATCTTCAAATCTCTCTTTCATATACTCTATGTTATATATAGGAAAATTCTTAATATCGATTATCTCATCTATCAACAAACCAATCTGCTTATTGGCATGTGAGATGATCAAAATTCTGTTACTCTCTTTTTTGGTAGCATCAAAATTATAATATTTTCTCATATCTAAAACTGTGATCAGCTCATCACGAAGAGTAATAAGTCCCAAAATTTCTTCTGAACTTCCAATAATCTCTGTATACTCAATGTCAGATAAAATAATCTCTCTCAAGTACTCTATATTTATAGCAAACTTTTCATTGGACATTGAAAATATTAAAAATCTGTTTGATTCTTCCTCTTTTGCAACCTCATTTTTCACTTTACCGTTTTTGATCTCTTTGGCATCAATAGCTACTCTGTGAATCTTAGAAAAAAGAGGCTCTAGATCCACAATTTGGATCAATTTATCCTCATGCTTATATATCGCGACAACAGGATCATTCTCGTTCTCTATGTACTCTATATTATTTTGATTAACTTCAATAGTATTAAGCACCTCGCTTACCAACAAAGAGTTTGAAGAGTATTGTGCATTTAAACTCAGTAACCTGCTTTTATCTAACTCAATATCAACCTCGTCCATATCAAGTAAAAGGTTCATATCAACCATGGTCACGATGTTCCCGCCAACAGCACAAAGTCCTCTGACACCTGCCGGTCTCAAAGGAAGAGGCATCAAAGAAGGCACTCTGGATATTTGGTTAATATCTTCTGTTGATATACCATAATGTTCCGAGCCGTTTTTGATGATCAATATCTCTTCTATTTGCATATATGCTCTCCTAAATTATCCCTGTTGAAGTTCATCAGCCATTACAGCCAACTCCTCTACACCCTCACCGATATGTGACACAGTCTCAATAATAAGCTCACTCGCTTTACGTGACTCCATCGCATTTCTAGCACTAAGTTCTACCGCTTTTTGGATCTCACTGATCCCTATCATCACCTGATTCATCCCCTCAAGGTTTTGATCATTGATCGCTTTGAGTCCTGTGTATCTGTCAAGCAGATCCACGAGCATATCTGTAATTTTTGTTATATCATTTATAAGTCCATCGATCGATGACTGCTCTTGTGCTTGAGAATCAAGGAGGTTGTTCCAGTCTGTTTTTACGGTATCTATTTCTGAGTTCATAGATTCAACAATATCATTGATCTTTTCAGTATTGCTCTCAGAGTCTTTTGCAAGGTTTCTAATATCAGCGCTTACAACCGCAAAACCTTTTCCAAAGTCTCCGGCACGAGCAGCTTCTATGGAACCACTGATAGCAAGCATATTGAGTTGAACAATCGAGTTTGAAATGTTTCCAACAGTTTTATCAACACTTTTTGTCTCTTTGACAATAACATTAAGTTCCGTTGCAGCTTCATTCCCTTGTGTGATGGAACCACTAAATGCTTCACGAATCTCCGCTACTGTATTTTTAACACTGTTAAACGAGACTTTTAACAGATCAAAGTTTCTGCGAGCGATCTCAATAAGCTTATCAATGTCTTTTGCAGCTTCAATACCCGCTTCTATCATCTCCTTGTTGGTCAATGCTCTTTGGTT
This sequence comes from Helicobacteraceae bacterium, assembly GCA_027056525.1. Taxonomy (GTDB): domain Bacteria; phylum Campylobacterota; class Campylobacteria; order Campylobacterales; family Sulfurimonadaceae; genus Sulfurimonas. Next base: position 6,285 of record JALUKO010000159.1, read on the forward strand.
GGTTGTATGGGAAGAGGATTCGATCTGATTGAGTGCCTGTGTAACATCTTCGAGCGCATTTTGGATATCATCCATAGAGGCACCGATAGTGTCAGCCGAAAGTGCTATATCTTCAGCAGATTTTATGGTATCTGTAGAGTATTTAAGTTCATCCGCAAGTGATGAAAGCTCTTTGATATCATCTTCTGTTTGCGCAAGTGCATCTGATTGGACATCAATGCCGTTAAGTGTTTTCTCCACTGAGAGCGCAATTTCCGCAGATGCAGCGGCAATATCTTGAGAACCATTGTTGATCTTGGAAGCAAAATCACCAAGTCTTTGCGTATATTTATTCACACTGCGTGCTGCTTCAACAGAATAAACGGCAATTTTCGTAAGCTCCTCCATTTTGAGGCTTAATTCATTCCCTTTTGTACCGTTATTTGCGATAATGGTAGTAGTTGAACCTATACTTTTAATGATATTATCAATACTCTCTTGTATCTTGTTAACCAGTTCAGAGATAAATTCGGCATTTTTTTCACTTTCACCTGCTAGAGCACGTGTCTCATCTGCGACAACGGCAAAACCCTTTCCATGCTCTTTCGCGCGACTTGCTTCTATGGCAGCATTAAGTGCTAAAAGGTTTGTCTGATCTGCAATTTTTGCAATAAACCCAACCGCATCACCAATATTTTGTGAACTTTCTTTGAGCTCTTCACTTTTTGTTGAAGACTCTTCAGCCACTTTTACCGCCGTTGCCATTCTGCCCACAGAGTTGTTTATCTTTTCAACGGAAGCCATGATGTTATCACCCGTTGTAAGCGTAGATGAGATCACAGTGTCTATTGTGGAGTTCATTCTATTTACGTTAGAATTGATCCCCCTTACATTTTCAAGTGCCTGTTCACTTGCTCCACTGTTTTCTTCTGCAGCAGTGGCGATCTGCTCCATAGATGATTTCAACTCTTCAATAGCACTGACACTCTCTTGTGCATTTTCAAGAATAGTCATCGAAACACCGGCAATGCTCTCACTGATCTGCTGTTGTTTTGCCAGTGTTCTTTGCTTGCGTTTGTCTCCTCCCGAAGCCATCATTGCAGGAGATGAATTAGAACTGTTTTTTTTCACTAATGCCATTATAAAATCCTTTCCCTTTTAATCTAGTGTTGCATAAAGCTCTTCAGCTTTTTTTATATCTTCACGTGAAGGCTTGACTCTGATGGAAACATACTTTGTTTTTCCATTTTTATCTATGGAACGCAAAACCGTTGCATATACCCAGTAGTACCCGCCGCCTTTGCGAGCATTTTTTACATAACCTGTCCAAAAACCTTTGCTTTGAACATCATCCCAAAGAGATTTAAATGCTGCACGAGGCATATCCGGATGACGTACTACATTATGTGGTTGCCCTATCAGCTCATCTGCCTTTAGATTTGCTATTTTTAAAAAAGAATCGCTTGCATACTCAACTATCCCCTTTTCATCTGTTTCTGACAACAGGTACAAATCACTATACAGAACTTCACCATCTTCTAAAAATGTTAAGCCTTCAGTACTGATTTCATCATTATTCTTTGACACTGTAAACCTCCCAAAAAATTTAAACTTATACAAGCATACTATGTAAAGCTAAAAGTAAATTAAAAAAAACAGCTAAAGTGATATTATTTTAAATAGATTGTAATAAAATTATAATAATGTTACTTTTTTTGATAATAAAGTAATATTACAATCACTATTTGTATTTGCGTTTTGGGTTGTAAGTTAAATTTGTGGTTTTAAAAAGGGTTGTCGAGTTGCAGAAGTTAAACCTGCTTGGCAGGTTTAACAAAGTTTAAGTGTGTATGCGAAAAAAACTTAAATTAGATGTTATCACGAATCCCTAGATTTTCTACTAGTTTCAAGTAAGCTTCTTTATCTTTTCTTTTGAAATATTTCATCAAACGACGACGCTGACCAACCAATTTTAATAGACCAAGTCTTGAAGCGTGATCTTTTTTAAATGTTTTAAGGTGCTCAGTTAATTCACTGATTCTTTCTGTTAATAGTGCAATTTGAACTTCACTTGAACCTGTGTCGTTTTCACCACGACCATATTTTGAAATAATCTCTTGTTTTTTAGCCGAATCTAAAGCCATAATAGCCTCCTGATGGGTATAATAATCTAACATATATACAAAAATGTATAAAGTTGAAGTGGAATTTTACCTAAACTTTTCTTTAAGTTAATTGATTTGGCACAATCATCTCTTTTATAAATACAAATTTCAATTTCTTTAGCTATAATAATCCTAAATATTTAACACACAAAGAAATCTATTATGCTAATAACAAGAGCTAGTGAATACGCTATATTATCCCTGATCGTTTTATCTAAAGCTGATGCACCGATGGACAGTGAAACTCTCTCTCGTGAGCTGTCAATCCCTAAAAGTTTTTTAGCCAAGATCTTACAGGCACTTGCAAAAAAAGCTATTTTAAAATCTTTTAAAGGTGTCAACGGTGGTTTTGTGCTTGCTCAAAACCCCAAAGATATCAGTATGCTTGATGTCATGTCAGCTGTTGAGGGAAAAGCCCCTGCCGTTTTTGAATGTGCTCCATCTATTAATGATTGTCCTTCTGATAAAGCAACTGCTTGCTCCATTTGGCCGTTTTTAAATAAACTCCAACTTAAAATAGACTCCTTTTTGGCGCTTTTAACACTAGCAGACATTTTAGAAGAGTAACATTGATGTTACAGAACAAACAGTTACGAGGCTGATTCTTTGGCAAGGAAACTTACACTCAAACAACAAGTCGGTACTACACTCAACTTCCTTTTAGGGCAACGTGACCTTAGTGTCGTTTTATTTGTTATGGCTATTCTTGCCATCATCATCGTACCGCTTCCATCATCGATGCTCGATGTATTATTGACCATCTCTATAGCAGTGTCTGTTTTGATATTGCTTATCTCCCTGTATGTTCCAAAACCAACAGACTTAACGACATTTCCAACACTTATACTCATCATCACACTCTTTAGGCTCTCCTTAAATGTTGCCACCACAAGGATGATACTTAGTCACGGCAACGAAGGACCTGAGGCTGTAAGTGATATTATCAGTAGTTTTGGAAATTTTGTTGTTGGCGGGAACTATGTTATTGGGATTATAGTCTTTGCTATTTTAGTTCTTATCAACTTTATGGTTATCACCAAAGGTTCTACAAGGGTTGCAGAAGTTGCTGCAAGGTTTGTTCTTGATTCTATGCCCGGTAAACAAATGGCGGTCGATGCCGATCTCAATGCCGGTCTCATAGATGATGCTGAGGCAAAAAAAAGACGTGCTGAGATCCTCCAAGATGCAAACTTTTATGGAGCGATGGATGGTTCTTCCAAGTTTGTCAAAGGTGATGCGGTTGCCGGAATCATCATCACGCTTATCAATATCATCGGTGGATTTCTTATCGGTGTATTTCAGTATGATATGAGTGTGAGTGACTCTGCCGCCACCTTTACACTGCTGACTATCGGTGATGGGCTTGTGGGTCAGATTCCTGCACTTATCGTTTCAACTGCAACCGGTATTATGATTACAAGAAGTTCGAGTGACGGTGATAATTTTGCAGAGGGAACCATTAACCAAATGATGGGAAATGCAAAAATCATGATCATCGTAGGACTTATCATGATACTCTTTGCTCTGGTTCCAGGGCTGCCAACTGCCTCCATGGGTCTTGTCGGTATTGTCTTTACAGTCCTTGGCTGGTCAATCTACAAATATGAAAAGGGTGAGCTTACGATCCTAGACATAGGTCATATTTTAGGAGACAAAACCAAGGAGGAACTTGAAAAAGAAAAAGCTGCGGCAAAACCTGAGAAAACTAATGAAGAGATAGCTAAAGAAGAAGAAGCTGCACTCGAGGATATCTTAAAAGTAGAGATGCTCGAACTAACTCTCGGCTATCAACTCATACGACTTGCCGATGCTTCTCAGGGGGGCGATCTCCTTGAGCGTATCCGCTCTATGAGAAGAAAAATAGCCAGTGATTTTGGTTTTTTAATGCCTCAGGTACGTATTCGTGATAACCTGCACTTACAGCCAAACCAGTATCAAATCCTTTTAAAAGGTATTGCTATCGGTGAGGGGGAGATCATGCCGGACAAATTTTTAGCAATGGATAGTGGTATGGCAACCGGTGAGATCACAGGGGAAGCTACAAAGGAACCTGCTTTTGGTCTCGATGCTCTTTGGATAGACCCTGAGCAAAAAGAGGATGCAATCATTAACGGTTACACTGTCGTTGACCCCGCTACAGTTATATCAACACATATGAGTGAGCTTATTAAACGCAATGCGGAAGATCTTCTCACCCGTCAAGAGGTACAATCCCTCATTGACAAGATCAAAAATGACTTCCCTGTTATAGTAGATGATGTTTTAAAAGTTGCAAGTATAGGGTTGATCCAACGTGTGCTCAAAGCACTTTTACATGAAAAAATCCCCCTTAAAGATATGCTGAGTATCTTAGAAACAATTGCCGATATTGCCGAGTTTACAAAAAATGTTGATATTATCACTGAACAGGTAAGAGCAAAGCTCGCACGTGTTATCACTCAGATGTATGCCGGTGAAGATGGCGTTATACGACTTCTTACATTTGACACGGCTTCTGAACAACTGATGCTCGAAAAATCACAAGAGCAAGACGGAACAAGAAATCTGATGCTCAATGTCAACGAGATCAACCAGCTCATTCAGGCGACAAGCCAAAAAGCCGCAGAACTTTTACAAAAAGGTGTCTCTCCGGTTATTATCATCGTCGATCCGCAGTTACGCCGTAGTGTTGCGGAGATCTATGAAAGATTCTCTTTGGAT
>JALUKO010000160.1 GCA_027056525.1 Helicobacteraceae bacterium
TCGTCTGAAACTTTACAAAGGAAATGTTATAGTTGTAGGCAGAAAATCGGACGTATCGCTTTTCAATCCTGAATATTCTACATTTGAAGAAGATGAAGTATATAACCAAAAAGATGCAGAAGGCTTCATAAAGTTAAATGCTTTGCGATTTATCATCGAGGGCAAAGCAAGAGTCAAATAACTACATATAAAAGGAAAATGTTATGATTAAAATAGACATGAATTCACCGGAATTTCAAGCAGAGATGGACAAAACAGTCAAATTTACAGATAAAGTATGTAGTCAGTTTGGTTGGGTGTACAATCCTCAAGAAGAGGTAAACGAGGGAGTTCAAATGGGACTTGCTCGCAATAAAATGATGTATAAAAAACGTTTTTGCCCGTGTTTTATGGTTGAAGAAGTTGATGGAAAAGCAAGAAGTGTCGATGATAGAATCTGCCCTTGTAAGCCTGCGATAGAGCACGAACTTCCAGAAGAGGGAAAATGTCACTGTGGAATTTTTTGTACCCCTGAATATGCTGCAAAGCAACGTATTGAACTTGGTATGGAAGAAGCTGTGCACACACACTCACGCGGACTCACTCAAGAGGAGTGTGATGCACTTGTAAACCAAGCTGAACTTGACGGCGATGAACTCTCTGCACTTATGGAAGCAAGAGAATTAGGTATGGTAAAGTTTAAACTTGTAGATGTCCGTGAACATATGGAGTGGCAAATGGGTCACATCAAAGGTGCTGACGCACTTGTGCCGACAAGCAGCTTTTTTCAAGTACTTGATGAAGCCAAGCTAGATAAAGAAGAAAACATCATTTTATACTGCCATGTTGGAAGCAGAAGTGCTCATATAGCTCGCATTATGGCTGATATGGGCTATACAAAGATAGGAAACTTAACGCACGGTATCGTTTCTTATGGTGGTGAGATAGAAAGATAATCTATAATTTAAAGGTTTATATATAATGAAAGTACTACTTATTAAAGATGTAAAAAGTCTGGGAAAAGCCGGTGAAGTAAAAGAAGTAAAAGATGGTTATGGCAAAAACTTCCTTATCGGAAAAGGTTTTGCCAAACATGCAACTCCCGAAATATTGGCACAACACAAAGCCCAAGAGGAACAAAAAGCAAAAGAGGAAGCTGAGGAGATCGCAAGACTCAAAGCTGTTGCTGAGCAACTTGACAAATCAGAGATCGTTCTTACAAAAAAACTTGGACAAAACGGTCACCTTTTTGGAGCAATCACAAAAGATGAAATCGCTCACGCTTTAAAAGAACAACACAACATAGAGATAGACAAAAAACATATAACTGACAAAGTTGCCATCAAAACTGTTGGTGAACACGATCTTGACCTTAAACTCGGTCATGGAATTCACGCTACATTGCATGTAGATGTTCAGGGCGAATAGTTTTTTTGAGAAAAAACTTTCTCTCTTCTTGAAATAACAATATTATAAATTTGCAAGAGATAACACCCCTTGCAAAAGGAGACAACAATCAATGTTTGATGCTACTACCATCTTAGCCTATAGAGGTGAAAATAAAGCCGTTATAGGTGGTGACGGACAAGTTACCTTTGGCGACTCTGTTCTCAAGGGAAATGCTACAAAAATACGAACCCTTCATAACGGCAAGATCCTTGCCGGCTTTGCAGGAAGCACAGCAGATGCTTTTAACCTTTTTGATATGTTTGAGGATTTTCTTGAAGAGAAAAAAGGTGATATTCTTAAGTCAGTCATAGAGTTCTCAAAAGCATGGAGAAAAGACAAAGTACTGCGCCGTCTTGAAGCTATGATGATAGTCCTCAATAATAAGCACATATTTATACTTACAGGGAACGGTGATGTTGTAGAACCCGAAGATGGACAGATCGCTTCAATTGGAAGTGGTGGCAACTTTGCCATCTCCGCAGCACGTGCCCTTAAAAAACATGCACAGCAAATGGATGAGGAAGAACTTGTCAGAGAAAGCCTCAGTATCGCTGCTGAGCTTTGTATATACACAAACCACAATATTAAAACTTTAACACTAGAAGAAGACAAATAATGAATTTAACTCCTAAAGAGATTGTAGAATATTTAGATAAATTTGTTATCTCACAACGTGATGCAAAAAAAACCATAGCACTTGCCCTTAGAACAAGATACAGAAGAATGCAACTTTGCCAAGAGCTTCAAGATGAGATAATGCCAAAGAACATCTTGATGATTGGTTCCACAGGTGTCGGAAAAACTGAAATTTCACGTCGTCTTGCAAAGATGATGAAAGTACCTTTTATCAAGGTAGAAGCATCAAAATACACAGAAGTCGGTTTCGTAGGTCGTGATGTAGAGTCTATGATACGCGACTTGGTGCTCGCTTCCATAAGTATAGTAAAAGCGGAAAAAGAGGAAGAGAACAAAGAGAAAATCGAAAACTATATCATAAACAAAATTGTTGAAAAACTGCTTCCTCCCCTTCCTGAGCAAGCAACCCAAGAGAAAAAAGATGACTACCAAAAACTTTTAAAATCGATGGAAGAAAAAGTGATCAGGGGTGATGTGGATGATAAAATCATTGAGATAGAGTTTGATAAGATCAACATTGAGTTTGCAGACACAAACCTACCTCCTGAAATGGCAAAAGTACAAGAGTCTTTTTCAAAAATTTTCACAACGATGAATAAAGAAGACAATAAAAAATCTGTAACAGTTAAAGATGCAAAATCTTTACTCAGACAAGAAGCAAGTGCCAAACTCCTCGATATGACAAATATCAACACCGAAGCTCTCAAACGTGCTGAAGATGGCGGCATCATCTTTTTAGACGAGATAGACAAAATCGCGATCAGTTCAAAGTCCCAAGGAAGAAATGATCCTTCCAAAGAAGGTGTACAACGTGATCTACTCCCTATCGTAGAAGGAAGCAGTGTGACAACCAAATATGGTGTGATCAATACAGACCATATACTTTTCATAGCTGCAGGCGCTTTTCACCTGACAAAACCAAGTGATCTTATACCTGAACTTCAAGGAAGGTTTCCACTCAGAGTTGAGCTGGAATCTTTGACAGAAGAGACTCTTTATAAGATTCTGACACAAACAAAGAACTCCCTTTTAAACCAATACACGGCACTCTTAAGTGTGGAAGGTGTAGAGCTGGTATTTTGCGATGAAGCGATCAAAGCTATAGCAAAACTTTCTCATCGTGCAAATGAGATCACAGAAGATATCGGTGCAAGAAGACTTCACACTGTTTTGGAAAAAGTTCTAGAAGATATAAGTTTTAATGCTAACGAATACAAAGATCATACCTTTGAAGTTACAGCCGAACTTGTCCATGAAAAACTCGATATAGTCGTTGAAGATGATGATCTCTCCCGCTATATTTTATAAATAACACAAGGTAAAAACATATGACAAAAGCTGGTTTTGTATCTCTCATAGGTCGCCCAAATGCCGGAAAAAGCACACTTATGAACTCTCTACTTGGTGAGAAGATAGCCATGGTCTCTCAAAAAGCCAATGCAACACGAAAACGCTCAAATGCCATCGTGATGCACGGTGATGCACAAATAATCTTTGTAGATACTCCGGGTCTTCATGAAAAAGAGAAAATTTTAAATCAATTCATGCTTGATGAAGCACTCAAAGCTATGGGAGATTGTGATCT
>JALUKO010000161.1 GCA_027056525.1 Helicobacteraceae bacterium
CGTATAAAGATGCCGGTTTTGAACCAAGGCTCTCTATGGTGTATCAGTATGATCACAACAACATCTTTAAGGCGATGTACAGCAAGTCTCATAGAAACCCATCGTGGCAAGAGATGTTTACTAAAAACAACCACTCAAGAATAGGTAGTACTGACCTAAACCCTGAACGTGTAGAGGCGTATGAGTTTGCATACATAAGAAACTTCTCCACTGACACCTATGTTCAGTCAAATATTTTTTATCTGGCAAATAAAGATCAGATCTACAACTCAGTAACTGACGCAAACTACAGAAATGTCTTAGATACAAATATATACGGTTTAGAGCTTGAGTATAAAGGGCATATCACTTCTGTTGATCAAGTATATGTCAATTACTCTTATGTAACGGGAAGAGCCCACATAAAAGATGAGGAGAGAACTGAATCACTTGCAAATATAGCACATCATATGGCAAAAGCGTACTATATTTACAACCTAAACTCTGCACTCTCTTTGAGCTCACTTCTCAAATATATCGGTTCAAAAGACAGGGTATCTACCGATACCCGTAAGAAAGTAGATGCGTACACAACTCTTGATCTTTCTGCAACTTACAAAAACATTCAAGATGACTATAAGATAACTTTGAGCGTAAAAAATATTTTTGATGAGAATATCAAGTACCCTTCTCCACCCAACACGTATGTAGAAGACTACACCCAAGAGGGTAGAAATTTTCTTATTACTTTTGTGAAAGAGTTTTAGATGACGAAAATAGTTATAACATTTTTTATCTTTATCTCTTTTGTCCATGGATATACTTATAATGAGGTACTTCTCAAAGCGCAGGCTTCTATCTTTCCAAAGATTCTTTTGCTGGATAAAAAGCTTAAGAACAAACTTGTGGACGGAAAAGTTGTTTATACCATTGTATATGAACAAAATGACTACCTAACAGCTAAAGAGGTTGCTAAATATATCAACACGGAGTTTGCCAACTCCCTTGATGGCTTTACATATAAGATAAACTTGGTTGAATTTTCTGAACTTTCACCACACATCAGGACCTCTGCATTTTATGTACTTAACTCAGAAGATCACATACAAAATGTAGCAAAGATCGCTAAGCAAATGGGTGTTATCTCCTTTGCTTATGATGTGAGTAACCTTAAAAACGGTCTGCTACTTTCGTTGATGCTAGAGAAGTCAACTGTTTTGTATCTTAATAAAAACAATCTATACACACATAATATAGACTTTGTCAATGTTTTTTTACAAATGGTTCGCTTTATTGATGAAAGTTAAAATAGAGATAATGTAAGTATGTTACAATATCTCGTCATGAAACTTAAATACTAAAACTGAAGGTTTTTTTGTGAACAATAAAAAGATAAAGTCACTCTCCACAAAGATAGTGCTTTCCACCGGATTTATTTCATTTTTTGCCATAATTGCTATATTTACAGTTTTTGAAAAAATCAACAAAGAAGCTTTTTATAAAATAGAAGTAGAAAAAGCGGAACTTATTGTCAGCACCATTGAACCTCTTGTTGCACTTAACATGTACTTGGGACTTGATGGGAAGATAGAAAATATTGCACTTCAACTTATCCAAAATCCAAATGTTTTGGCAGTAGAGATCTTCACAGAGAAAAAACTTATCAATCAAAAAAAATCACTTGATTACCTTGATGAGGTCAATGACTCTTTTATAGTTGAGAGAGAGATCTTTAAACCAAATTCAAGTGTACGTTTGGGAACTATTGTTCTAGTATACTCGAGTGAAAACTATAATAAACTCATCGACAGATACACAACACTCATCGTCATCTTACTTGTTATGCTTGCAGTCGTCTTTTTTATTTTTGGTGCCTATGTCAAAAAACTTCTCTATCCACTTAGAAAAATCGCAAAGTCACTGAGAAACTACTCTCCAAATAAAGAGATTAAGATACCTTGCATTCAACAAAATAATGAGATAGGTCTAATCTCTCATGCTCTAAATGATATGCAGAAAAAAATAATGGAGTATTCAACAAAACAACAAAATATAAATCAGGTTCTTGAGAAAACCGTTAAAGATAAAACCTTGGAACTACGTCAACAACTCTACATAGACACCTTAACCGGTTTACCAAACAGACTCAGCTTACTCAATGATCTCAATGGCGTTGACGATGGTGCTTTACTCATCATAAATATAGATGACTTTAAAGAGATTAACGATTTTTATGGTCACATTGCAGGTGATAATATTTTGAAAAAATTTGCAAACAGACTCAAAGGTATGTTCAATGATATTGACCATATAGAGCTCAAACGCCTCTCGGGAGATGAGTTTGCCCTTTTCTTTATGTACAAGCCTTCTTTGGAAGAGTTTATATATATAGCAAATAACCTTGTGTATCATGTTGAAAAAATGGTCTTTTTTCATGAAAACAATGAACTCGCCATAAGAATCACTATCGGTGGTGTTTTTCAACTTGACGGTGCACTTGAAAAAGCGGACATCGCCCTTAAAGCTGCTAAAAAACAGCATAAATCATTTTTACTTTATGATGAAGGCTCAAACATCGAAGAGCAGTACAAAGAAAATATGGAATGGGTTAAAAAACTTAAAAAAGCTATTGAAACAAACAGAATAGTTCCCTACTATCAACCTATTTTTGATAACCAATCAGATAAAATCGCAAGTTATGAATGTCTCATTCGTCTTATAGACAGCGATGAAAAGGTACTAAGTCCTGGGCAGTTTCTAACCATAGCCAAAAAAAGTAGACTTTACAGCAAACTGACTAAACTTATGGTCAAAAAAAGCTGCCAATACTTTGAAAATATCGAGTGTGATTTTTCCATAAATATGTCAGTAGAGGATATGCTTGATCCGGAGATCGTTGAATATATAAAATACCAACTTGAAACACACAATGTTTCCAAAAAAATCATCTTCGAGATTCTCGAATCGGAAGGGATTGAAAACTATGCAGAAGTTTCTGCCTTTATAAAAGAGATGAAAGCTCTTGGATGTCGCATTGCTATTGATGATTTTGGAAGTGGATATTCTAACTTTGAGCACCTCCTTCAACTCAATGTTGACTACATAAAAATTGACGGAACTCTTATAAAAAATCTTGATACTGACAGAGAAGCTCAGATTGTTGTTGAAACCATTGTTGACTTTGCAAAAAGACTCGGTATCTTAACGGTTGCAGAATTTGTTCACAATAGAGCGATCAATGAAAAAGTAAAAGAGCTCTTTATAGATCGCTCTCAAGGTTTTTATCTGGCTGAGCCACAGGAAAAAGCTCTTATTGCCTGCTAAAACATCCGTTTATAAAAACTCGAAGTAAAATTTAGTTAGAATTGCACAATTATTTTTACGCAATATAAAGGGTTAAAATGGGATTAAGCATAGGTCTAGTAGGACTTCCAAACGTAGGTAAATCAACAACTTTCAACGCACTCACAAAAGCACAAAATGCAGAAGCGGCAAACTATCCTTTTTGTACGATAGAGCCAAACAAAGCGGTCGTTCCCGTACCAGACAAAAGACTTGCAGAGCTCGCAAAAATTGTCAACCCTGAGAGAATTCAGTACTCCACCTTAGACTTTGTCGATATCGCCGGTCTGGTAAAAGGGGCTTCTCAAGGGGAAGGTCTTGGAAACAAGTTTCTCTCAAATATACGCGAAACAGAGGTTATACTTCAAATCGTAAGATGTTTTGACGATGAAAATATTGTGCATAATGAAGGAAGTATTGACCCTCTTCGTGATGTTGAGATCATAGAAGGTGAACTTATCCTTGCAGATATAGAAGTCCTTAGTAACAGAATAGAGAGACTAAAAAAACAGGCCAAAGCCGACAAAAGTGCAAAAGCAACACTTGAGATGGCAGAGGAGCTTTTAGAGTTCCTTGGTGATGGAAATCTTGCTCGCAACTTTGAGCAAGCAGACACAGATGAGTACGCACAACTTAACCGTGAGGTCAGATTTTTAACAGACAAAGAGATCATGTACGGTGCCAACACTGATGAGGATGGTCTTTTAGAAGACAATGAGTATGTTAAAGCGCTCAAAGATCACGCACAAAAAAACAACTGTGAACTTATCAAACTATGTGCAAAGGTTGAAGAGGAGCTTATCGGTCTTGAAGATGATGAAGCAAAAGAGTTTCTTGATGAACTTGGCGTTGAAGAATCGGGTTTAGAGCAGATCATACACAAAGGGTTTGATAAACTCGGTCTGATGAGCTACTTTACAGCAGGTGTGAAAGAGGTTCGTTCTTGGACCATCTATAAAAACTCCACGGCTCCCCGAGCAGCAGCAGCGATCCATAATGATTTTGAAAAAGGTTTTATCCGTGCAGAGGTTATCAGCTATGAAGACTTCATAACCTATGGCGGTGAAGCCAAAGCAAAAGAAGCTGGAAAAATGAGACTAGAAGGTAAAGAGTATATCGTCCAAGACGGTGATGTGATGCACTTTAGATTTAATGTTTAAAGATTAAATCTAAAATAATACTATAGCTATTATAATTTAGCTATAGTCTCCCCATACTGAACTTTATCACCGGCTTTTACAAGAAGCTCTTCAAACATACCTTCTTGTGCTACTATGACAATAGTTGAACCCATTTCAAAACATCCAAAATCATCACCTTTATTTAGATAGAGATCTTCAAATGTATACACCTGTTCACCTTCAACATTGGCATTGGTCTGGATCCTAGGCTCGAAACTTACTTGCATGACACCAACGTTTAAAGCGCTCACAAGTACCATATAAAAAATTTTTTTATCAAGTGTTTCACACTGCAGTACTACCCTTTCATTTTCTATGAAAAGGTTCAAACGCTTTTTCAGTGAAGGAAAGTTTACAGGGTAAAATTTTCCCGGAATATGCACAGCCTTGAGAACTTTTAAATTCATAGGTATATGATATCGGTGATAATCTTTTGGAGAAAGATAAAAATTTATAAAAGTACCATCGTGCACCTTAGTTTTTTCATCTTCTGTAAAATTTTCACCTAAAAGTTCATCAGTTTTGTAACGCATACCTTTGATTTGAAGGGCATAGTCTTGCACAAGCTTACCACACTCCGATACCAAGGAATCACAAGGCGATATAAAGTCATCGGCATCAAGTGAATATTTTCTATCCTCTTTAAGCTTTCTTGTAAAAAGTGCATTGAGTGATCTGTATGTTTGAGGAGAGTGAAACTCACTCATATCAAGCCCCATTAATCTGACATAGGAGTTATTTACTATTTTTTGAAACCACTTAGGAAACTCTTTGTTTGCAAATTTTCCAAAATTTTGTGAAATGATTGATGTTATATGTTTTTTCATGAACTTCTCTATCCTGTTATATAATTTTACGTTTTGCTATCTCTTCTATGAGTACAGTTGCATAAGAACCTTTTGGAAGTGTAAAATTCATCTCATACTGAGCTTCCACCTCTTTAAAACGTCCCTCAATTTCACTTGGAAACACCCAGGCATAACGTCTTGCACCATCAGCACTGATCACATCATCGAACTCTTTTTCTATAGTTCGCGCAGTATCTGATGCTATTTTCGTTTTTTTGCCACACAAAAGCCCTGTTGGCGAAATATCTCTTGTTTCAAACCTCTTGAGATCATCTTCACTTCCGTCAAAGTCAAAAAGTCTTCCATGGGGATAGTGTTCCATTATATCTCCCGACACAAGCTTAAACGGGTGTGATTGCTTCTTAAGTTTATCTATCTCAGAAGAGGAGATATTTAAAAGCGTTTCAAGTTCTGTTGTCTTAAAACTTTCTATGAGTGTGTTGATCTCAAGTCTTCTACTAAGCCACAAATTGAAAAGATGACTTTGGTACGCACTGATAAGAAACTTTCTTATCTTGGGATTACGCTCTTTTTTTTCACCTTTTGCAATTTTTTCACCTAGTACGTGGTTATCACCATCATTGCCAAAGCGTTGATAACCGTAAAAGTTCGGCATACCAAATTTTGCTATATTTTTTAAAGCTTCATCAATCTTTTGTGCAGATGTCGGATTGACTTTTTTCAACTTAATAAAAAACCTGTTTCCCTTGAGATGCCCTATTCTCACTTTGTTGTTGTGGTAGGTTTTTGAAAGTATTTTCACATTTTCATGCGAAAAGTTCTCCATACTCTCTTCATGTTTTTTATGAAGTGAAATGTATTGCTTAGTCATTGCATGTTTATCTTTAAGGCCGGCATAACCGATCTCTTTATTTTTAATCCCCAAATACTTTGCAATTGCACTCACAAGTTCAAGGGTTGAGAGATTTTTTTTTCTTACAAATAAAACCAAATGCTCACCCTCTCCAGAAAACTCATAAAGAGGGATCTCTTCAACAACAAAATCTCGTGGAGTTTGTTTAAAATGAAAGTCGATACTCGCATGAGCAAGTGAATAAAATCTATCCATATAATTAGCCTTGTTTATGTTTAAAAATGATGTGCTTTACATCTGTTTATATATTTTTTTCGTAATGCTTTTGCAAAAACCTTCAGTGGTGTTCGTGTTTGTTGCGCACGTCTGAGAAGTGCTTTTTTATTTCTTGGAGAAAAAGCAACAAGCATCTCGTACTCTTCCCCGCTACAGGCAACTTCTTTTGATAATTTTTGTACAAACTTGAAACCTAAACGGTTTACTTTTGCCAACTTTTCAAGATCACTGAAAAGACCATCTGAGATATCCATACCGGCATGTAAAAGGGTTCGTGAACGTCTGATAAAATCATCTCTGAGTTGTATATTTACAAACTTTGATGCCGTATGTATAGTTCCTAAACGAAGCAGTTTTTGCAACTCTTTTTTTGATCTTCCAAGCTCACCCGTATAAGCAAGAAGATCTCCGCAACGTAAACCTTTTCTCAGTAAAGGACGGGTTGCTTCTGAAATAATTGTGATCGTTATATCCAGCTTGGTATTGCTAATTGTATCACCACCGATTATCATAATGCCAAACTCTTTTGCCGTATCTTGAAAACCTTTTGAGAGCTCTCTCATTTGTGCTTTAGTGATCGAACTTGGCATCGCAACACTCAGAAGTGCATATTTTGGCTTGGCATTCATTGCAACAGCATCGGAGATATTTACCAACATCGCTTTTTTCGCTATCTGGTAATGTGTCATCCACTGTGTTTTAAAATGTACATTTTCAAAAAAAGCATCTTTTGAGTAAACACTCTTTCCAACAAGAGCACCATCGTCGCCAATATGCTTGTTTTGAAACTGTGCAATAAAATAATTCTCTAAATTCAATAAAACTTCTTTAATAACAATGGTAAAAATAACTAAGAGATTCACTTAAGTATTTATTAAACACTGCCGATATAAAATGATGCGCTATTATAACATTATTAGGATAATTACATGAAACAATCGATAAAGAAGATATTTGAACATATAAGCTTAATTTTATTACTCACTTCTTTTATTGCCGGCGTTGCTTTTTTACTTATGGCAGAACAAAACAATTCTTATAAAAAAATAGATAATCTCAACAATCAAAAAAAGATCATATCTACACTTACACGACTCAAAAAAGATGATATAGAGCTTGCACTGATACAGTTCAACGGAAAAAGTGCGCAATTACACAATGAGATAGGAAAACTACATAATATTTATAAACTCGACGTCACAGGAAGGTAT
Source organism: Helicobacteraceae bacterium (assembly GCA_027056525.1). Taxonomy (GTDB): domain Bacteria; phylum Campylobacterota; class Campylobacteria; order Campylobacterales; family Sulfurimonadaceae; genus Sulfurimonas. Next base: position 7,652 of record JALUKO010000161.1, read on the forward strand.
CTACTGCAAAATTCCAAAGAGTACCTTGCAGATCTTAACAAACTCTCAGAACTCACAACTGCATTCAACAAAAGGGCGCAGGAATACTACACAGATTCAAAAGAATCAATACTTCAAAGAGAGCAAAATTTAAAAAATGCGTTTAATGAGATCAATGAACATATAAATAATATGATATTTAAAAATATCTCTTACGATAAACAAAAATTTTACATATATGAAAAACTAGCCTTGGCAATTTTTGTCATATTGTTTATTATTGCTCTTTGGTATAGGAAAAAACTCAATGCGATCTATCAGGATATTTTGTTTTTATATGCATCACATAAAACAAACTACAATATTTACACAGAAGAGATCGATGCTATATCACTGAGGATACATAGAAAACCTCTCAATTCTGACAACCCCGAAATGCTTGACGCGGTTACGGGCATAAACAACAACAAAGGTCTTCTAAACTCTTATACAGAAAAAAAAGGAATGAAAGAGAGTAACTTTACTTCTGTGACTGTACTTGAGATAGACAACTTCTCAAAAACAAACAGAGCTTTTCCACAAGAGGTTACACAAACAATACTGCGAAAGATCGCATTTACGATATCACTTCATGAACAGGCAACGGATGTTATCGCAAGAACAGACTACAATCAATTTACTATTATCCTTTCAAGAGCAAGTAAAGAAGAGGCTTTTAAAGAGATCGAAGTGATAAGATCGAGTATTGAAGATACCAAGTTTAAAATACCTAACAAAGGATTTGTAAACATTACCGTGAGTGGCGGATTTGTTATAAAACCACACAATCAAGCTCTTGAAGATGCCATACGAAAAGCCAAAGAGGTTTTAAAACATGCTAAGAACAACGGCAAGAATAGAATTTCACAAATTAGAGATTTGGCTGAAAGTAATTTATAAGTATTTCAAATCTCTTTCCATCAAAGATATTTATGTCTCAAATGGTAACAAACCATAGTAACATTCATACAAACCTCACATTTAGCCTTTATAAAGGCGCATAAAGATATAATCACAATTATTTTATTTTTGATAAAGGAAAGCGAATGAGTATTCCTATTTATACTTACGATGCAATTATTGTTGGTGCAGGTCTAGCGGGATGTGCAGCAGCCAGAGAGTTGCAAAATGCAGGAAAAAAAGTTGCTGTTATTACAAAACTTCATCCTTTGAGAAGTCACTCCGGTGCAGCTCAAGGTGGTGTTAATGCAGCATTTAGTGATGAAGATTCTGTTGAATTACATGAGTTTGACACAGTCAAGGGAAGTGATTATTTAGCTGATCAGGATGCTGTAGAATTTATGTGTCAAAAAGCTCCTGAAACGATCCGTTGGGCAGAAAGAATGGGTGCGGCATTTAGCCGTACTGCTGATGGGAAAATCGCTCAACGCCCTTTTGGCGGACAATCTTCTCCTCGTGCATGCTACGCAAAAGACAGAACAGGATTAACTTTACTTCAAACTATTTATGAACAGGCTCATCGCGCAGGCGTAAAGTTTTGGGATGAATGGTACGCAGCTGACCTTATCTATAAAGATGGCAAAGTTTCCGGTGTTGTAGCGTTTAACATTCGCGATATGCAAACGGTAATCTTCAATGCAAAAAGTGTAATGTTTGCAACCGGTGGATATGCACGTTGTTTTAAAATCAACTCAAATGCTCATGCCAACACAGGTGACGGGCTCTCTATAGTTGCTCGTCACGGTCTGCCTTTGGAAGATATGGAGTTTGTACAGTTTCACCCGTCGGGTCTTTCAGGCAATGGTGTATTGATCTCAGAAGCAGCACGTGGTGAAGGTGGTCGCCTGATCAACTCCGAAGGTGAACGCTTTATGGAAAAATATGCTCCAAATGCTCTTGAACTTGCATCTCGTGATGTTGTGTCTCGTGCCATTTTAAATGAGATTAGAGAGGGGCGTGGTGTTGGTCCGAGAAAAGATGCTGTCTATATTGACTTAACGCACCTTGGACGTGATCTTATCATGGAAAGGCTTCCTGAGCTTCGTGATCTTGCTATCACCTTCTTAGGTCTTGACATGATCAAAGAGCCGATTCTCATCTCCGCTACTGCACACTATTCAATGGGTGGTATCCCTGTAAATATTGCAGGAAACGTACGTAAAAACAATGAAGAGTATGTAGAAGGTTTTTACGCTGCGGGTGAGTGTTCATGTGTATCTGTTCACGGTGCCAATCGTCTTGGTGCAAACTCTGTACTTGAAGCTTTACTGTTTGGTCGTTTTGTTGGTAAAACAATGGTGAATGAGATCGACGATATCGAACTTCGTCCTGCAACACAAGAAGATGCTCAAGCAGCACTGAACGAGATCAACTGGGTTCTTAACAATAACGGTGATGAAACCATAACAGGTTTAAGAGAAGAGCTACAACAATGCATGACAGCTAATGCCGGTGCGTTTAGAACAAAAGAGACTCTTGAGATTGCTATAGCAAAAATCAAAGAACTTAGAGAAAGATTTAAAAATATTCGTATCAAAGACAAGTCCAAAGTCTTTAATACCGAACTCCAAGAAGCGTTAGAATTTGGTCATATGCTCGATTATTCAGCATTTATTACTGAAAGTGCTATCGCGCGTAACGAGAGTCGTGGCGCTCACTTTAGAGAGGACTTTGATACCCGTGATGATGAAAACTTCTTAAAACACACAATGGCTTATATGGATGAAAATGGTGATATTGCACTTGACTACATGGATGTTACTCTTGGCAAACATGAGCTAAAAGCTAGAACTTACTAAGGGGAACTTATGAGTACAAATACAATTACTACACAAAAAGTTAATTTTAAAGTATTTCGTTTTAATGCTGATGATGATTATCTTCCGTACTACGAAGATTATACTATGGAGGTTACTTCTGAAGAGGTTGTACTAGACATACTAAACAGAATCAAGTGGGATCATGATGGTAGCTTCTCTTACCGTCGCAGTTGCCGTCACGGTATTTGCGGTGCTTGTGCTATCAAAGTAAACGGCCGCTCCACTCTTGCATGTAAAGAGCGTATGAACGACATGATCGAGCTTTTTGGAAATGAACTGACTATTGAACCGTTAAGTATCAAAAGAGCGGTCAAAGATATGATCATCGATAAGGCGGACTTCTGGAATAAACACGATGCAGTGCATCCATATCTTATCTCTGATGTTGAAGAGCATCCCGAACATGAGCACTTAGTATCACCTGATGAAGCTGAACAGCTTTTAGAAGCTGATCTTTGTATCCAATGTGGTGCATGTCATTATGCTTGTCCTGTTGTTGAGATCAATGAAGACTTCTTTGGTCCGGCAGCATTTGCAAAAGCCTACCGTTTTGAGGCTGATGTTCGTGATGATGCACATACAAGCAGACTTACGGAACTTCATGAAGAGAAGCAAGGTGTTTGGGACTGTGTGAAATGTTATGAGTGTGCAGAGGTGTGTCCAAAAGAGGTTAATC
>JALUKO010000162.1 GCA_027056525.1 Helicobacteraceae bacterium
ATTGTATGTTGTCTTTTGCAAGTGTCGCTTTTAAATCCACTAAAATATCCTTTTTCTAAGGATATTTTATCTTAAAACGTATTAAATTAGGAAAAGATTTTTTTCATTGCGGTAAAAAAGAGTTTAAAGAGTCCTTTGTTTCCAATAAGATCATTGACAAATTCATCGTAAGTTGTGTGGCGTTCTTCTAAAAATCCACGTAAATATTTTTCACTTGCTTCCATGCCACCTTTTTCTTCGATCTCCAGAAGTTTTTGATAGATCGGGGTCATTGTCTCTATTGCTTCTTGAGGGGCTGCTCTTCTAAAAGCGGTATGGGAGACGATCTCATTTGTAATAGGATCTATTTTAGGCTCAAACTCTGTAACTACCCAGTAGTAGCTTCCATCTTTTGCAAGGTTTTTGACCACTGCCATGATATTTTTGCCTTGAGAGATTCTGTCCCACATCATTTTAAAAACGATTTTTGGCATATCGGGATGTCTTACTATGGAGTGAGGCTGACCGACCAGCTCTGCTTCAGAGTAACCGGAGATCTCTACAAAGTAATCATTTCCATACTCTATAATACCCTTGGCATCAGTTTTTGACACAATATAGCGTTTGTTGCTAAGTTTAATTTCGTTATCAATCGGTGTAGGATGTTCCATTACATTTCCTTATAATTAAATAGTTGAGGTATTATATACTTTTTTTTGCAAACTTATGTAATAATATTAAAAAAATTATTTAAGTCATGGTGTTATGAATAAGATCCAAACAATAGAAACGATACAAAAAGTAAAAAAATTTCATGAATCTCAGATGGATAATCTGCAGGATTTTTTAAATGGCAAGCATGTAGAAGAGCCTGTGTGTATATCTAAAACACAGTGTGAATTTGGAAGGTGGCTGTATGGACGAGAGAATAATATTGAAAAAAATTCTGGGTTCACACTTTTATGAAAGTCTGGATAGATTGCACACACAGTGGCATAAAGAGTATTCAAAAATATATGAACTTGTATATGACAAGAAGAAAAAAGGTTTTTTTTCAAAGGTTTTTGGAAGTAGGGAAGGGGGCTTGGATCCTCTTTCTCTTGATAAAGCAAAACTTTACTATGAAGAGTTAAAAGTACTAAGTCATGAACTTCTTAAAGTTCTTAGTTTATGTCAAAGACGGGTTTTTGCCATGAGTGACTCCATGTTTGATGAGTAAAACCTAGAGTAAGTGTCCCATCTGATCTTTTTTAACATCCAAATACTCTTCATTGTATTTATTTGATTTCATAACAATAGGGATCCTCTCCACTATCTCTACATCGCTGATAGCACTGACTTTATCGGGGTTATTGGTGAGGAGTTTTATTTTTTTGATGTTGAAATGGTGCAGTATGTAGGTAACGATCTCATAGGTTCTCTCGTCTGCCGCAAAGCCAAGCTGATGGTTGGCTTCAATGGTGTTGAGCCCTTTGTCTTGGAGGGCATACGCATTGATTTTATTTAAAAGACCTATGTTTCGCCCCTCCTGTCTGAGGTAGATCACCATACCGTTTGTCTCAGAAGCAAGTTGCAGGGCAAATTCGAGCTGATCTCGGCAGTCACACTTTAAACTTCCTATGGCATCACCTGTTAAACATTCAGAGTGAACTCTTACTATCGGTGTTTCATCCATATCTTTTGTATAGATCACTAAGTGCTCTTTTTCGCCCTCTTTAAAGGCCTTTACTATAAAATCACCAAAGCGTGAGGGTAAATTTGCTACTTCTGAAATCTGTATATTCATTAATTTAAACTTTAAAAGGGTAAAATATTTTTTTAAAATTATAGCAAAAAAAGGTTTATTATGTTCCAGAGATTTCGTAGAACTCGTTTAAACAAGCATCTTCGTGCATTAGTAAGAGAAACAAGCGTAAGTGTCGATGACTTTATCTATCCACTTTTTATCCGTTCGGGTGAAGGGATAAAGACAGAAGTAAGCTCTATGCCGGGAGTCTATCAGATGAGTATAGATGAAGCCATCAAAGAGTGTGATGAGTTGAAATCACTTGGTATCTACTCCATAATCCTTTTTGGTATCCCTGATGTCAAAGACTCTATAGGGAGTGACTCTTTATGTGAACACGGCATTATAGCTTCAGCTATCCGTGAAATAAAAAAGGTGCACCCCGATATGTTTGTTGTGACCGATCTTTGTTTTTGTGAATATACAGACCATGGACACTGCGGTATCATCGATGAAGAGAATGAAACGGTCAATAATGATGCGACACTAGATATATCCGGCAAACAGGCGGTGATTCACGCAAAAGCAGGGGCAGATATGATCGCACCCTCTGGAATGATGGATGGAATTATTGAAACTTTACGAGAAGCATTGGATGGGGCAGGGTATGAAAACATGCCGATCATGGCATACTCGACAAAATTTGCTTCAGGCTACTATGGGCCGTTTCGCGATGTTGCAGAGTCCACTCCAAGTTTTGGTGATCGCGCATCCTACCAGATGGATCCTGCAAATCGCCGTGAAGCTATTGCGGAGTCTATTTCAGATGAAGCGCAGGGTGCCGATATACTTATGGTAAAACCTGCACTTGCATACCTTGATATCGTAAGAGAGATCAAAGACAACACCTCTCTCCCGATGGCTGTCTACAATGTAAGTGGTGAATATGCCATGCTTAAAATTGCCGGAGCAAATGATCTTATAGATTATGAGAGAGTTGTAATGGAGACTATGCTCTCTTTTAAACGTGCGGGAGCAGATATTATCATCTCTTACCACGCAAAAGAGGTCGCAAAGATGTTGCAAAGCAAATAACTTAGATAGATTAAAGAAAACTATATTAAAATTAGTAATATATAAATTTAGGAAAAGTAGTGAGACATTTTTTAACACTAAGAGATTTTACAAAAGAAGAGATAGTGGAAATTGTAGATATAGGGCTTGAGATCAAAAAAAATCTCAAAACGGGTATTTACAATGAGGAGCTCAAAAACCAAACACTAGCGATGATATTTGAGAAGAGTTCCACAAGAACGCGTGTGAGTTTTGAGACAGGTATGTTTCAACTGGGGGGACATGCCCTCTTTTTGAGTAATCGGGATATTCATCTTGGTCGCGGTGAGCCTGTGAAAGATACTGCGCGTGTGATCTCAAGTATGTGTGATATGGTTATGATACGCACATTTGAGCACTCTATGATAGAGGAGTTTGCTTCTTTCTCTAAGGTTCCTGTTATTAACGGTCTTACAGATTCGTTCCATCCCGTACAGCTTTTGGCAGATTATATGACACTGGTTGAGTATGGGATGCAACACAACCTGATAGTGGCATATGTAGGTGATGGAAACAACATGACCCACTCATGGATGATGCTTGCTGCCAAACTGGGTTTTGATTTGAGGGTTGCTACTCCAAAAGGGTATGAAGTGGATCAGGATGTGTTACAAACAGCATTGAATATCGCTAAAGGCAGTGGAGCAAAAATCACTTTTGGCAACGATCCAAAAGAGGCTGTGCAAGGTGCTACGGTAGTGACAACAGATACATGGGCATCTATGGGGCAAGAGGATGAGAAAGAACAGCGTATCAAAGACTTTAAAGGTTATATGGTCGATGAGGCTATGATGTCGCTTGCAGCTTCTGATGCAAAATTCTTACATTG
>JALUKO010000163.1 GCA_027056525.1 Helicobacteraceae bacterium
CTTCTTACAAAATGGCTTGGTACTGACAAGGGATCCCGAAGAAAAACGACTGCAAAAACTCTATGAAAATGTAAAGCTTCTTAACACGCTAAAAGTAAAAAAAGGTCTCCACGGTGAAAAAACTCTTTACATATACAGAGTAAGTGATGCAAAATAGAGTCTCTCTTATAAGTTATTAATTATAGTTTTGATAACATAGCATTAATTTAAAGCTTGGTTGAAAATGAAGAATATCGTAAAGTTGATCATCACTATTGTTATGTTCTATTTTCTGTTTCAATATGTGGATTTTGATAATTTGGTGCATATTCTCGCCAAGTCTCACGGCGGAACTATTCTTGTTGCCCTGCTCTTTCAAATGGGGAGTACCTTTTTAGCAGCTTACAGATGGCGTCTTATTATGCAGCTTTTAGTTTTTAAAGAGAGAGTTTCTTACTATGTACAGAGTTATTTCAAAGGAACTTTTTTTAACCAGGTGCTTCCAAGCAGCATAGGCGGCGATGCCGTTAGGATCATTGATCTCACCCAAAAGGGGTATGATAAAAAAGATGCTTTTTACGGTATTTTTGTTGATAGAATTGTCGGTCTTGTCGGTCTTTTGGTACTCAACCTGATTGCAAGTATCTTGTTTTTTGGAACATTCGATAAAGATTTTTCTCTCCTCATTATATTTATAGCTATATCTGGAATTTCCGGATTTATATTTTTATTTTATCTTGAACATATTAGATTTCTTGCAAATTATAAATTTTTAAATCTTTTTCACAGACTTGCAAGAAGACTAAACAACCTCTATAGATCAAAACTTACACTTCTCAAACATATAGCCATCTCTGTAGGTGTTCATTTTCTGTCAGTTTTAGTATTGTATGCTTTGGCCTGGAGTATTGACTTTCATATGTCATTTCAAACATTTCTTATCGCTGTTCCGCCTGTATTTTTGCTCACCATCATCCCTATTTCTTTAGCGGGATGGGGTATCCGAGAGGGTGCTATGGTTGGTATATTTATGCTTGTTGGTGCAGATGAGACAAAAGTACTGGCTATGAGTATCCTCTATGGAATACTTCTCATACTCAGTTCAACTCCGGGTGCTTACTTCTGGGTAAAAAGTAAACGTGCAACATAATAATTTAAAAAAGGAAACAACTTTATGAACGTAGATACAATGAGAAATATAGACCATTATGCCGGTGTTCCATTAACATTTGCAGGAACTCTCATCAAAAAAACAATTCACTTTTTTGCTCCACCAAAAAAAATAAAACCAAAAAATGTACTTTTGATCGAACTCTCAGAGATGGGCAGTGCTATTATTGTTGATCCTGCGATGAGAAAACTCAAAGCAAATATAGAAGGTGAACTTTTTTTCGTTATCTTCTCCAAAAATAAAGTAAGTCTGCAACTTCTTGAAACTGTCAAAGAGGAAAATATCTTTACCATAGATGAAAGTTCTATGGTTGCACTTGCCAGTAGTGCCTTTGCATTTTTACGCTGGTGTAGAAAAAACGAAATAGATTCTGTCATAGACTTGGAACTTTTCTCCCGTTTTACTGCCCTTTTAACAGCAACGTGCGGAGCTGTTAACACTGTAGGCTTCCATGCATTTCACAATGAAGGTCTCTATAGAGGTGACTTTTTAACGCACAAGGTCGCATACAATCCCCACCAGCATATAGCAAAAAATTTCATCTCCCTCGTAGATGCGCTTCTTAGCCAAAAACAGGAACTTCCATTTACAAAACGCATCATTCCAGATAGTGAGATCGAAATAGCAAAAGCAACCATATGCGATGAAGAGAAGCAAGCTGTTTTAAGTATCATTTCAGATCTTTATGAGGGCTTTGAAAAAGATAAAAATCCTGTTATTTTAGTCAATTCAAATGCTTCTGATCTTCTGCCACAACGCCGTTGGAATCGAGAGAACTATGGAGATGTAATCAAAAAAATTCTTGAATACAATGAAGACGTTATAGTACTTCTGACCGGTGCTCCTTCTGAAAAAGAGGGTGCGGAGCTTTTATGCCGTTATGTAGATTCAAAACGATGCATCAACTTTGCAGGTGCGGTCAAGTTCTTACAGCTTCCGGCACTCTACAGCGTAAGTGCTTTTATGCTTACAAATGATTCGGGTCCTGCACACTTTGCTTCTATAACCGATATGCATACTTTTGTTATTTTTGGTCCCGAAACCCCTGCTCTTTACGGCTCACTTGGTCCAACAACTCCTATCTATGCAGGTATGGCTTGTAGTCCTTGTGTCAGTGCTTCAAATCATAGAAAAACACCATGTTCCGACAACCAATGTATTCAGGTTATCACCCCTGATTGGGTATTTAATACACTAAAATTCAAACTTGATGAACTTAACAGCTAAACAACACAGAAGTTTTTTCTACTTCATCACCGCTGTAGCTGCTTTGCGGCTACTTTTGGCTCCCCATGTGGGACTTGGTGTTGATGAAGCTCATTATGTTCTTTATGCACTCAATTTAGATCTGAGTTATTTTGACCATCCTCCCCTTGTCGGTTGGGTGCAGTATCTTTTTACTTCTGTATTTGGCACCAATGAATTCGGTGCAAGAGTTGCCGCGGTTGTTATTGGTTTTGTTACTTCTGTATTTATTTACAAACTCATTTATGATATTGATAAAAATCCCAATCATGCTTTTGTCGCTGTACTAGCTCTTTATGCCTCTTTTTTGTTTAATGCTCTTTTTATTATGTTGATGCCCGATACCCTGCTTTTCTTGCTCATACTCCCTGTAATTTTTACAGTCATTGCAATTGAAAATGAAAGTAGCTTAAAAAACTGGCTGCTACTTGGCGTTTTACTTGGTCTTGCGGGTCTCTCAAAATATACAGCGGTCTTATTTATCATTCCCATAGTTCTTTATATACTTATCAAAAAAAGATTTGATCTTTTATATACTCCAAAAATTATTCCGGCGATTCTTGTCGCACTTTTCATCATCTCTCCCGTTATCATATGGAACATACAAAACGACTGGTCAAGTTTCACCTATCAGAGTGAACATGTTGTAGGTGAGAGCGGTATCGATTGGAGTGGCTTTTTCAAATCACTCGCAGCACAATTTGGCGCATACAATCCATTTTTATTTCCACTTGCTTTTTATGGGCTATATAAAGCACTATATAGTAAAAATCCGACCCTCTTTCTCAGTGCACTCTTTGGGTTGGTACTTATTTCGTTTTTCACCTATGCCGCTTTATATAAAACTGCCCTGCCACACTGGAGTGCTTTGTTTTATATGCTCTTTATTCCTATTGGCAGTTACTATGCATTGCAGGTTGGAAGTAAACTCAGAAAATATCTTTATTTTTCTATCGCTTTTGGACTTTTACTCAGCGCCTTAGCTTATGCAGAACTTGCATTTAAATTTATTCCTCAAAAAGACTACCAGTCACTTCATCGTGATATTTATGGTTGGGATACTATCATGCAAAAAGCAAATGAGCATATAGATGATAGAGAAAAACAGGCTATAGCCGTTACAAACTGGACTTTGGCTTCTCGTGCGATATACTATAACAAAAATTATCACTCAGAAGTGTTTCTCATAGATACAAGAGATGATCAGTTTGATATTTGGGAGAAAGACAAGCCTCTAGGAA
>JALUKO010000164.1 GCA_027056525.1 Helicobacteraceae bacterium
ATTGTAAAGCCATCTTTAGCCAATACTTCACACGCCTTTATGGTCTCAAGGACATCAGGGTAGAGAGTTTTTTGTGTATCACCGATAACCTCAAGTTTAATAAGATCTATCCCTGTTGCCTCACGCGTTAGACGAAATGTTGTGATTGCCTCTTCGTGCGTCACACATCCGGCAGAATTTGGTAAAAACTTTACATTTGTTCCTGCAAAGGTATCACGAAGATTCTCTTTATCTGGGTCTGTAATGTTCAAACGACGCACAGCAACGGTAATAAGTTCACTTCCAGATGCCAAAGTCGCTTCTTTGGTAGTTTCAAAGTCTTTATATTTTCCACTGCCGACAATTAAGCGAGAACCAAGTTCATACTTTCCAATTTTTAATTTATTATCCATCATTTATTCCTAGATATTTTAGTTTTTGATTTATAACATAAGCATTCTTATAGTAAAGCTAAATTATTTGATAACGTACAATTCTTAACAAATGCTATGAATGTTGTTTATATTTGCTCTGCAACAAAAGTTTTCACTTCATTTTTTTCTCTTTATACATCGCATTGTCCGCTTTTAAAATAAGACTCTGCACATCTTGTGCATCATCAGGATAGATACTCACCCCTATTGATGTACTTATTTGAATAGAAGAGTTTTTAAAAAGTACCTCTTTTTTAAGGCTTTCGTTGACTTTGTTGATGATAAATGCAACCTCATCTTTATTTTTAAGATGCGGCACAATGGCAATAAACTCATCACCACCTATACGTGAGAGCGTATCACTTGCCCGTAAAACGCTAGAGACCCTTTTTGCAAACTCAATGAGCACACAGTCTCCTGCTTCATGTCCAAATGTATCATTAATATCTTTAAAACTGTTCAAGTCAAAAAAGAGCAATGCAAACTTTTGTTTTTCTCTATATGATTTTTGTACCTCACTTTGTAGTCTATCCATCAACAATGAACGGTTTGGAAGTTTTGTCAAGCAATCATGCAGAGCCATATGCTTTGCTTCTTGATGCTGCTTGTATACATTGGTTATATCCCGAATAATCACCCCGAAAACTCCATCGATATGAATAATCTTTATCTCAAAAAAACAATCACTTGTTTGTAAAGTATCCACAAACATAATCATCTTATCGTTGACGTTTTTCAACTCTTGAAGTTGTTGCTCAATTTTACGCACATTTTTTTGACATAAATGATCCAAAAAAATTTGGCTGTGCTCTTTAAACTTGTTCCATGGCTTATTATGTTCAATGATCTTAAATTTTTGTGATGTAACAAGCACAACCTCATCAAGCTCTTCAAGGATTTTTAAAAAATTATTTTGCCTGTGCAGTATTTTAATGTTGTGCTGCATAAGCTGTTGTACTTCTTTGGCAAATCTATGTATCTCATCATCACTCTCTTGTAAAGCGTCAAAGATCTTTTTATCGATCTTGGCATCTTGAAGGTAACTGTATAAAAAACTTTCAAAATATTGCAACCGTAGAAGATGTGTTTTTATCACTCTGTTTAAAATGATATATATAAAAAGAATTATAAGTGTAAAAGCGATCACGGGTTTGATCAAAAAATCATTATATGACAACTCGTACTCACACAATGAATAGTACTGAAAAGTTGAGACCATGATTATTATAAGCATAGTAAGGATGTATATGAAAATAAATCTGAAAGTGATGTTTTTTTCAAATGAATTTTGCATAACATCCTCCATTACTTAATGCTATAACAAAATATATAAAAAGATTACGCTCTTTTTAGACTACATATATTATTTAAATTCCTTATAATTCTGAAATTTCGTTTATAAGATCAATCGGAGTCAAAGAAAAGTTGGCACCCTTATAATTTCGAGCAAGTAAAGTGTGTGTCAATGAAGCATTTTTTGCAGCTTCCAAAGCACTATGACCCTGTGCTAAAAGTGCTCCTATAAGACCGCTGAGCACATCACCACTACCACCTTTTGCCAAAACAGATGTTCCGTGCGGATTGATATAAAACTTCTCTTGATATGCAATAATTACATTCGCACCTTTTAAAAGTAAAACAACTTGTGGAAAACTTTTGCTAAAAAGCTCAACGTAGCAAAAACGGTTTTTTTGTAACTCCTCTACACTAATATCGGCTAGATCTGTATGTTTGAGAAGTAAGACAAACTCTTTTGGATGGGGGGTCAAGACCAGATGTTTGCGTTTGAGCAGATCTTTGATGAGAGGTTTTTGAAACATATCTGCATCTACAACCATAGGAAAATCATTGTCCAAAAAGTTTTTCATCTCAGCATCGCTAAACTCATCTCCAAGCCCCATACCGATAGCCAATGCAGTTGTGGTTTGCGGAAGTTTGTGTGAGTACATAATCTCATAAGGGATCTGCTCATTTTCATACCCCACAAGTGTCACCAGCCCCGTGCCAAACCTCAGTGCAGCCTGTGCACTCATCACACTCGCCCCCGCTTTACTTCCAGAAGCAATCGCCAAGTGACCGTAGACCCCTTTATGAGAGTTTTTTTGCTCTCTGTTTGGGAGTTTCAGATCATCAAACTCTAAAAGCTGCCAACTGCTTGGCTTCTCATAAACACTGCGAGAGATACCAAGGTCAACAACCCTGATAATTCCAACATACTCTTTAGCCTCATCTAAGAACATACTCTTTTTCAAAGCACCCATACTCAAAGATATATCTGCACAAAAGGTATGTTTCGCACACTGACCGTTGGCTCTGAGACCTGATGGGACATCGCAAGCGATTTTAAATGCTTCCAAGGCGTTGATCTCTTGCATAACACTGCTCAATGTTTCATTGAACTCACCCTCAAACCCTGTACCTACAACCGCATCTATAACTACATCACACTTCAAAACCTTGTGTGTCTCTTGCACACCGAGAGCTCTTGCCCTTTTTTGCTGAAGCTTCGCCATGGGGGATCTTAGCTCTTTGACATAAAACAGACTCACATCATAGTCTCCGTGTAACAGCCTTGCACACGCTATGCCGTCTGCACCGTTGTTACCGCTTCCACAAACGATGAGCACCTTTGTATATTTTTCAAAATGCTCTCTTATATAACAAGCCATCCCCTCCGCCGCATGTTCCATCAAAAGATCTTCACTTAGAGCAAATTCATCATAACAGCGTTTGTCCAAAGAGGCAACTTCATCAAAAATGTTTTGCATCTGTAGTTCCTTTTGTTATACTTTTAGGTTGACATCGTTCAATTATATCTTATGAAGATAAAAAGGGTATAATCTCATTATGAATTATAAAGAAATTGCACAAGAAACTTTAAATATTGAGGCGCAAACACTCCTCGATGCAAGCAAAAATATAGATGACTCTTTTGTCCTTGCAATAGAAACCATTCTCTCTTGCAAAGGCAAACTTGTAGTAACAGGAGTTGGAAAGTCTGGGCTTATCGGCGCTAAAATGGCAGCTACATTTGCCTCGACCGGTACACCCAGTTTTTTTCTGCACCCCACAGAAGCACTCCACGGTGATCTGGGGATGATAGGAAAAGATGATGTTATCCTTGCTATTAGCTACAGCGGAGAGAGTGAAGAGTTAAGCTCCATACTGCCACATATAAAAAGATTTGAGACACCCCTTATAGGGATGACAAAAAGTAGAAC
>JALUKO010000165.1 GCA_027056525.1 Helicobacteraceae bacterium
TTATCATCAAAGTACCCATAATAATGGGATAATCACGACTCAGTGCCGACATAAAAAAAAGCTGTCCCATCCCTTCTATACCAAAGATAGCCTCAAGTATCACACTTCCACCGATGAGACCCGGAAGAGAAAGACCAAGCAGTGTCACAATAGGGGGCAAGAGATTTGGAAGTATATAGTAGCGAAGTAACTCTTTTTTTCCTATGCCGCGAGAGAGTGCAAAATAATAGTAATCACTTTTAAGTATCTCCAGCGTTAAAGAGCGTATATAAATAATCATACTTCCAAGACCTACAAAGATCATGACACTTACCGGTAAAAACAGATGCCATGCCATATCTATGACGTTGTATACCCCCTCTTTTGGCTCTATAGAGTGAAGCCCTGCAATGGGAAAAAGGTGTAAGTTGACACTGAAAAATAAAATAAACAATAAGGCTAGATAAAAAGATGGCATAGAAAACGAGATCAAAGAGATCTGACGGATAATATAATCCTCTTTCTTCTCATAACAAAGTGCCGCTTTGATACCAAGGTACAAAGAGAGAACAAAAACTACGAGCAGTGCTGAGATATTCATACTCAAAGTAACAGGAAGTCGCTTGAGGATCTCACTGCTTACATCCCCTCCCGTAACAAAAGATATGCCAAAGTTCAAAGTCAGCATATTTTGAATCCAGTCCACATACTGAAGCAGTAGCGACTTATCAAGTCCATATACAGCTTTGAGCTTTTGGAGCGCTTCGGGTGTCATGTTTGGGTTGAGTTCACCTGCTGCAAAAAAACTGTTGGGCGCCGAATGAATCGCCAAAAAAGATATGGCAGAGATCAAAAACAGCATAAACAGAAGATAAAAAAGTTTTTTGGATAGTTGTATCATGAAAAAGATTATAGCAAAAATGTTTGTTCACCTTCTTACAAACAGGAAAAAGAAGGTGAACAAACACACTCAGGCAAAGCCTGAGTCAAGAAGAGCTTTAAAGTTCTTAGAAGTTTAAAGTTAAATATGCTTGAAGCATATTGTATGCGTCACCACCATCTTCTGTAGTGTTGATATATGCTAAAGTTGCATCTAATGCACCATAGCTTCTAGAAGCTGTTAAAGTTAACTCTGTTAAGTCACCAGCATTATTTGCCGCACCGTTGTCAGCCATAGTATAGTAAGCACCAAAATCAGCGATACCCTCTACAGGAACCTCAGCTTCAACAGTAATAGCAGTAGTATCTACAGCAGAAACTACACCATACGCCCACCATGCTTCTGTATAAAGTTTTGATTGTCCAGAAGCTGCCAGGTTTGCACCAACATTTCCTAAACCATCTGTTTCATCACCCACTGCAGAGTAAGCCACTGCAACAGCAAACTTATCTTTCATCTCATAGCCAAGCTCTAAAGCGTATGCGCTTTGTGTACTTGCACCGTTTGCTTCTTGAGCAGTATATTGTGCACCAAAAGAGATACCCTCGATCTCTACATCAGCTTGTAACCAGTATGCCTGAACTACCTGTGTAGCATCATAATACCATGCTTGCAGTGTTACATCTTCAATAGAGTTGTTCACAACACCGGCTGCAAACGCACCCTTATAGAACTGAGAAAAGTTTGTAGTTCCATTTGCATTTACCGGAGCAATAACTGTACGCGTTGCTTGACCAACAAATCCACCGTTACTACCGCCAACATAAGCACCTACCAAAGTGGTATCAGGGAGATCTTGGTTCACCACTACTGCTGCTTCAAAAGTATTTTGAGCAATAGACCAGCTCTCAGTAAAAACAAGTGGAGTATCAAGTGCCATACGACCAACTTGAGCCGTTGTCTTACCGGCAGTTGCCGCTAACCATGCCTGATCAAACCAAAAATAATCATCTGTGCCGTTCGTACCTTCCCAAACACCACCAACTAATTGACCTTCAAGTCCTAGCGTTGAAAGTGCTGTTAAGTGAGCACCGGCAGATACAGACTCAGTTAAATCAGCAGAGATCCCTAAACCTAAAGATGCCTGACCGATAGCTCCAGCTTTATCAAACATATCTATAGCCTCAGTATGATCACTTGTACTATAAAATAAGTTAGCATTTCCATCTACTTTTACATTGTCAATTGCGAATGCACTTGAACCTACAAGTAGCGCTGCTACCATACTCATTTTTACTAATTTCATTTATTCTCCTTGTAATTTTTACAAATTCGCTGACAATCTTATCATACTATTCTTGTATAAACTTTAATTATTTGATTAATTTTTAATCATAAATTTATACTATAATTTCGTTATGAAACAAGCGACAATCACAATTACAACTCCACTCATTATATTAAGTTTATTTATATGCACAGGATGTTCTTCCGGTGTTGTTACGACACCCTCAAAGAACAATGCACTCAATAATATTACAAATATAAACAAAGAACATAAAAGCTACGGCATGCAGAAAAGTTTAGATAGTTGGCTCAAAGAGAAATGGATACCGACTATTGAAAAAAATGCAACTATACGTCAGATCAACCAAGACAAACAAAGAGATTTTACATTACAAGAATATGTGGATAAAGTAAAAGTTTACTTAAAAGAGAGCAACACAACTACACAAGAGCCTCACTGGCAAAAAGTAAACACTTTGCCGGTGATAGGGAAATAAAGACTAGCTTATTTTTGTGCATCCCAACACAGTATGGTTTTACCATCTTCTGTCGTTTCAGCCGCAGCCATACCCATGATGTTGTAGCCGGCATCCACATAGTGGATCTCACCTGTTACACCTGAACTCAAATCACTCAAAAGATACATGGCAGAGTTTCCAACCTGCTCGATCGTCACATTTTTCTTAAGCGGCGCATTTGCCTCGTTCCAGTTAAGGATCTGTTTAAAATCCCCAATACCCGCAGCTGCAAGTGTACGGATAGGTCCTGCCGAGATTGCATTGACACGTTGGCCTTTTGCACCAAGGTCAACCGCCATATAGCGTACCGTTGACTCAAGAGCCGCTTTTGCTACACCCATAACATTATAGTTGACAATATATTTTGGTCCGCCTAGATATGAAAGCGTAAGGATAGAAGCATCATCACTCAGTACGCTCTCTAAACGGTTTG
The DNA here is from genome assembly GCA_027056525.1 of Helicobacteraceae bacterium. GTDB lineage: Bacteria > Campylobacterota > Campylobacteria > Campylobacterales > Sulfurimonadaceae > Sulfurimonas. The sequence goes on from JALUKO010000165.1 coordinate 3,098, forward strand.
TTAGATCAATAAGAGAATACACAGAGATATCCATAGCTATTTGAAATGCTTGTTTTGTTGTTTTTATAAACGGCTCTGAAAGTGCCTCTTTTGGAGCAAAAGCTACAGAGTGTACAAGAAAGTCGATCTTTCCAAAATCTTTCTCGATCTTAGAAGCAATAGAGCTCATGTGCTCTTCGTTTGATACATCAAGCTCATACACCTTGTCGCTGCCAAGTTCATTTGCAATAGGCTCCACTCTTTTTTTCAGTGCATCATTCAAATAGGTAAACGCCATCTCTGCACCCTGATCAGCACACGCTTTTGCGATACCATACGCTATAGATTTGTTGTTTGCAAGTCCTACTATAAGACCTTTTTTTCCCTTCATTATCATTAAACCGTTCTCCTTTTATTTATCTAAATTGTGTGCATATTCACACATTGTACAAAAATGTTCCGCATAAAGTGCAGCGCTTCCTACTAAA
>JALUKO010000166.1 GCA_027056525.1 Helicobacteraceae bacterium
GTATATGGAGATCCATTCTGTATGCTTAAATGATCTTTTTTTACTTAAGAAGATGAAAGAGGTTCTTACGCCTGAGACCAAAATGATTTTAGGTGTTGGTGGGACAGATTTGTATGAAATTGAATATGCTATGAATTACCTAGAACATGCAAATACTATTTTAATGTTCGGATTTCAGAACTACCCGACTATATATAAAAATGTAAATTTAAAGAAAATCAGAAAAATCATGGATCTGTACCCATGTTTAGAGTTCGGTTATGCAGATCATACCGTATGGAATAGCCCTCATAATGAGCTTGTGACACTATTGGGTGCTGCTAATGGTATGGATTATATTGAAAAGCATGTTAGCACACTTTACGGCGAAGAGAGAGTTGATTGGGCGGCGGCTATCTCTATTGATATGTTTAACTCTTTAGCTAAAAACCTGAAGCTTTTAGAAGAACTTAACGGTGATGGTAAACTTGAGATGAACGAGGGTGAGTTAAAATATTCTGTATTTGGACCTATGAAAAAAGCAGCCATACTCATCAGAGATGTAAAAAAAGATGAAATTTTTTCAGAAGATATGATAAAGTTCACACGTACGCAGAGCGTATCTGATATGTCACAAATCGATATCATTAACTCATTTGGCAAAAAATTGCAAACTGATATGTGTGAAGGTGAAGTTTTGATGCATAGTTCATTTTTATAACGGGGTTTACGATGAAAATAGGTTTTTTGATAACGGCACGGTTAAAGTCAAGTAGATTGCGATTGAAGCTTCTCAAGCAGCTTAACGGATACAGTGTGATAGAGCGTGTTATCCAGAGGGCTCAAAAGGTGGAGGAGTGTGATGATATTGTTTTGTGTACTTCACAATCCAATCAAGATCTGCCGCTTCTAAGGATCGCACAAAAAAACGATATATATTATTTTAACGGAAGTTCAGAAGATGTCTTACAAAGGATGCTTGATGCTGCTGAGCTTTTCAATATGGACTATATAATAGGTATTACAGCAGACAATCCACTTTTTTCTATATACCATGCAAATTTGATCTCCGATATGATACGAACTGACCCAAGTTTAGATTTTATTTATACTACAGGGATGCCTATAGGTGTCAATATTTATGGTATTAAGACAAAAGCTCTTAAAACAGTTTGCACGATCAAAGAGGAGATCGATACGGAGATATGGGGTTATCTTGTAAACCGTCCTGAGATTTTTAATGTAAAAGAGGTCCCAGCGACAGATGAGTATATATCTAATGAATATAGAATGACATTAGATGAGATAGATGATTATAAATTTTTCGCTAAACTTTATAAAGAGTTTCCAAAAGAGGGTGTTATAGAGCTTTTAGATGCTTATGAAGTTTTGCAAGAGTTGCCTGAAATTGCAACAATAAATGCACATGTACTGCAAAAAGATTTGGATATAGAAGTAAAACAAAGAATTGCATTATTTTATGAACAAAACAAAGAAAAAATTTTAAATATCAAAGAAGATATTTATCGATCATAAACAAGGATAGAATATGGCAGTTTTTGGAAATATCGGTGATATAAAAGAGTATTATAGAGATACAAAGCAATTACATGTGGTTTTTGAGTACTTACAAAATGCTGTTAGCTCAGGAAGTGAAATAAATAAGCGTATTCTTGCTCTTGAGAGTGATCAATACGAGAAGGTTATATTGACAGAAGATATCTTTGCAATAGAGCAATCGTATGTGACAAGAGCACCGAAGGAGTCCTTTTTTGAAGCACATCAAAAATTTGTTGATTTTCAATGTATGGTGAAAGAAAAAGAGAGTATGTATGTGTTACACATAGACAAGTTGACACAAACAGCAGAGTATAATCAGGAAGATGACTATGCCAAGTATGGTGTTGATGTTGAAAGCTCACAGCTTATTGTTGATGCGGGTGATGTGGCGATATTTTTTCCTAAAGATGGTCATATGCCGGCAATGCAGGTACAAGGAATTCCCCAAAGAATTTATAAAACAGTTGTAAAAGTTCCATATAGATATTTTAGCAAATGATACAAAAAAAGATGATAGAATCGACAATCAGTGAAAATCACAGTTATTTTTGCGTATAATAACTTTAAAAAATTAAGATTATTATGAATACAATCGGTGAGATAAAAAATAAGAACATACTTTTTTTGCAAGGTCCTATGGGATCGTTTTTTAAGAAGCTCGATATGAAGTTTCAACAAGAGGGTGCACATACCTATAAAATAGGCTTCAATATGGGAGACAGTTTTTTTTCAAATCGTAAAAACTATGTGCCATACAGAGGCAAAGAGGATGAGTGGGAAGATTTTATCTCTAAGTTTTTGCAAGAGAGACATATAGATAAAATCTTTCTTTTTGGTGATTGTAGATTTTACCAAAGTGTTGCCATCAAAGTAGCATATGGACTTAATATAGACGTATTTGTATTTGAAGAGGGGTATATTCGACCTGATTATATCACTATGGAGCGTTTTGGGGTCAATGATTACAGCCACATAAGTAGAGATGCAGAGTTTTATAGAAATTTGGAAGATATCGAAGTAGTAGAGCCTGAAGCAGCAAAGCAAAGCAAGTTTGAGATGGTGATGAGTGCCATTATCTATTATTTGCTCTCAAATCTTTTTCAATTTAGATATCCTCACTATAGACATCATAGAGATTTTTCTGCTATAAGAGAAGCTTTTTTTGGAGTAAGGGGACTTGTTAGAAAGCTCATTTACCCTTATTTTGAGGAGGGGTATCTCCAAGAGATACAACACAGACTCTCGAAAAAGTATTTTTTTGTACCATTGCAAACGCATAATGATTTTCAAGTGCTCAAACATTCCGGATATGGCTCTATAGAGAAGTTTATCATAGAAGTTTTAGATTCTTTTGCCAAACATGCACCTGAGCAGACCTGGCTTGTTTTCAAACATCACCCCGTTGATCGTGGAAGAAAGAACTATAAAACTTTCATTATGGAACAGGCTGCCGCCTTGGGCGTTGAGAAAAAAGTGTTGGTTGTCCACGACACCCATCTTCCAACATGCTTGAAACACGCTATAGGGACTGTTACCATCAACAGTACGGTTGGGCTTTCATCTATTTATCATAAAACACCGACCATTACACTCGGCAATGCTATTTATGATATTCAAGGGCTGACCTGTAAAGAGATGAAGCTCGATGATTTTTGGCATACACAAGTGACACCTGATGCAGACTTATTTCATAAATTTCGTAATTATCTTATCAGTACTACACAACTTAATGGTAGTTTTTATGGAAAAATGCCAAAACTTAAATAACTTAAGTAATATCAAATACATATCACAATATAATTTTTTATGATATATGATATCTTAATTTATGAAAAGAGTTATAATTGATTAAAAAATTAACGAGTGTTTCTATTACAAATAAAATATACTTACCATTGATCTTTATAATTTTATTTGGGCTTAGTATCGTTGCTTTAAATTCTTACATCTCTCTTGAGTCTATTGAAAAAAAAGCAAAAGAAGATATAAAAAAAGAGCTTCAGTCTTATATAACGCAAGAGTTA
>JALUKO010000167.1:0-318 GCA_027056525.1 Helicobacteraceae bacterium
ATCCCCTGCTCAGAAGATACAACAATTCTAACTTTTCCACGAAGTGGTTTACCAAAGCTTACCACACCGTCTATTTCAGAGATAAGTGCTGTTGCTTTTGGACGACGACCCTCAAAAAGTTCAGATACACGTGGGAGACCCCCTGTAATATCTGATGATTTTTGTAATGCTTTTGGTGTTTTAGCCAAAATATCTGCCACTTTTACAGTTGCACCATCATCAACAAAGAGCGATGATTTTGCATCAATCGCATATCTCATAAGTTCACCATCTTCTGTTGCAAGCACTAAAGTTGGTTTGTACTCGGCAGGAATATGA
>JALUKO010000167.1:328-2862 GCA_027056525.1 Helicobacteraceae bacterium
GGAATATGATCATTAATCATAAGACGCACTTTACCTGTAAGCTCATCAAGTTGCTCAGATGCCGTTGTACCGACAATGATATCTTCGTATTTGACAACACCGTTTGCTTCTGAAATAACCGGATTAGAGTACGGATCCCACTCTGCGATAACAACCGACTCATCAGTTTTTGGTTTTGCAATAAGTACATTGGCATCAACATTCTCATTGTCATCAGCAACAATAACTGAACCACGAGCAATATAGTGACGCACCGCTTCACGATTATTTGTGTCAATAACTGCTGCGAAAAGACCCTTTTCAACTACTTCATAGCCAGCTTTAAGCCCTTCAAATCTCTCTAAATAATCGCCTTTGAGAAGGAAGTATTTTACTGTTCCCTCCTCTTTAGCAAGAATTTTTTGTGTTACAGGGGCACCGTTATCAACCAACAACTCAGATGCATAAGGGATACGTGAAGGAACATTCCAACCATCTTTAATGGTTTCAACGATCGATTCATCTTCATTGACCATCTCACCGTTTTCATATGGGAAATAGTATTTACCTTCGATCTGACCACCAATACCCGCAAGCTCATTTGGTTTTGCGATCTCATTTTTACGAAGTGAATAACGAACCGTATCATCTTTAGAAACAATACTTACGATCACTTCATCATGAATAGTTTGCACATCGATCTTTCCGCTAAATGGTGCTTTGATTTTTGGTTCAACCAATAATACCGCTGCATTTCTACGGTTTGCAACAATATTTTTACCCTCTTTGGAAGCATATGTTTTCAGGTTATAATATCTGATAAAACCTTCTTTTTCAGCAATAACCTGACGCTCTTGTGCAGTTGAACTTGCCGTTCCACCAACGTGGAATGTTCTCAGTGTCAACTGTGTTCCCGGCTCACCGATAGATTGAGCGGCTACAATACCTACAGCTTCACCAGGACGGACAATATGCCCGGTTGCAAGGTTCACACCATAACATAAGGCACAGATTCCACCCTCACTTTTACATGTTGTAGGTGTTCTTATATGCGCTGATTTTATTCCGGCTTCTGAGATAACTTTCGCACTTACTTCATCGATAAGTGTTCCCTCAGCATAAAGGATCTCATTTGAGATAGGATCGATGATATCATCTGCAAGAACACGACCGTTAAGTCTATCTTCTAAAGACTCGATCAAAGTGTTTTGATCTGAAATATCAGAGATCTCTATACCCTCGTGAGTATAACAATCATGTTCAACTACTTTCACGTTTTGTGCAACATCAACAAGCTTACGAGTCAAATAACCCGCATTTGCCGTTTTAAGTGCTGTATCGGCAAGACCTTTACGCGCACCGTGTGTTGAAATGAAGTACTCGATAACGTTAAGACCCTCTTTAAAGTTTGAGATAATCGGTGTCTCAATGATATCTCCCGAAGGTTTTGCCATAAGACCACGCATACCCGCTAACTGACGTATCTGTGCAGCAGAACCACGAGCACCGGAATCTGCCATCATATGGATAGAGTTAAAACCATCTTTGTCGGTCTCAACAAGTGTCATCATCTCTGATGCAAGTGTGTTATTTGTATCTGTCCAAACATCAATAATTTTATTGTATCTTTCTTGTTCTGTTAAAAGACCCGCTTCAAATTGTTTTTGAATCTCAATAACACGGTTTTTAGAGTCAATGATCTTATTTTTTTTCATATCAGGAACTCTGATATCATCAATAGATATAGATACACCCGCTTCTGTAGCATGTTTGAAACCTAAATCTTTGAGTTTGTCCAAGAAAGATGCCGTAACACCGATGCCACCATGCTTTTGAACATAATCAACGATCTCATTGATCGCTTTTTTCTTCATAACTTTATTCCATAGCTCTGCCGGAACAAAATCTGGCAAGATAGCTTTGAGAAGTAAACGTCCTGCCGTTGTATGAACGATACGACCATCAACACGGGTTCTAATTTTTGCGTGAAGATCGAGTGCTCCGTGCTCAATAGCGATATTCACTTCATCAACATTGCCAAAGAGTTTGTTTGAACCTTTTACACCGTTTTTCTCTAAAGTAATATAGTAAATTCCAAGTACCATATCCTGTGACGGTGTAGCGATTGCTTTACCAGAAGCAGGTAGCAAGATATTCATAGAAGCCAGCATAAGTACTTTTGCTTCTGCAATAGCAGCGGAGGACAATGGTACGTGAACTGCCATTTGATCCCCATCGAAGTCGGCATTGAAAGCCGCACAAACAAGTGGGTGCAACTGAATAGCTTTACCCTCTATTAGTTTCGGGTGAAATGCCTGAATAGAAAGTTTATGAAGTGTCGGAGCACGGTTAAGCATAACCGGATAACCATCAACGATCTCAGCTAAACACTCCCATACTTCATTTGTTTTGGCTTCTATCATTTTTTTGGCAGCTTTAACAGTTGTTGCATACCCTTTGTCTTCTAGTTTTGCGATCAAATGTGGTTTGAAAAGCTCTAATGCCATTTTCTTAGGTAATCCACACTCATCCATTCTTAAAGATGGTCCAACAAC
>JALUKO010000167.1:2872-3529 GCA_027056525.1 Helicobacteraceae bacterium
CGATGACAGAACGACCTGAAAAGTCAACACGCTTACCAAGCAGGTTTTGACGGAAACGTCCCTGTTTCCCTTTGATAATCTCACTCAAAGACTTCAAAGGACGTTTATTGGCGCCTTTTACCGCATTTGCACGACGACCGTTATCAAAGAGTGCATCAACAGACTCTTGAAGCATACGCTTCTCATTTCTTACAATAATTTCAGGTGCTTCAAGCTCAACCAAACGCTTCAAACGTTGGTTTCGGTTAATAACACGACGGTAGAGATCATTGACATCAGAAACCGCAAACTTACCACCATCAAGAGAAACAAGTGGACGAAGATCCGGTGGAAGTACCGGTAAAACAGTAAGCATCATCCAAGCAGGGTTATTACCGCTGTTAAGGAATGACTCAATAACTTTGAGTCTTTTTGCTATAGTCTTTCTTTTTGCTTCTGAGTTTGTTTGTTCGATATCCTCTTTTAACTGAGTAAACAGATCGACAAGATCAATAGAATCAAGCAGGTCACGAACCACTTCACCACCCATGCGAGCTTTAAAGCCAAGTTCTCCAAATCTTTGTACCAAAGTACGATACTGCTCTTCATTGAGTACATCATATTTTAATACAGGTGTTTTTGCTTCAGCATCATAATACGCTTCTCCACCACTCTCAA
>JALUKO010000168.1 GCA_027056525.1 Helicobacteraceae bacterium
TCAACTCCTGCAGAAGCTCTATGAAACCATAGGCACTGAGCCTTTCTGGAGCAATATACAAAAGTTTTATTTCAGCATTTCTCAGTTTTTTATAGATTTGCTGTATCGTTTCGGTGTCTTGGGAAGAGTTTATCATTTCAGCGGAGACACCGTTACTTTTAAGTCCTCTTACCTGATCCTGCATAAGAGCTATAAGCGGAGAGATAACAACCGTGACACCATCCATCATAAGAGAGGGAAGCTGGTAACATAAAGACTTACCGCCGCCTGTAGGCAAAATAGTGAGCGTATCTCTTTTGTTTACAATGGCATTAAGTGCTTCTTCTTGAAAAGCTCTGAAGCTGTCATGTCCAAAAACTTCTTTAAGTAGTTTATTGGGCATTATTTACCAAAGATACGCTCATATAAAGATGATTGTTTTTCTTGTTCATTTTTACTTACTCTTTCATCAACAAAATTTGGGTCACCATGTTCAAATTGATCTTGTGAAACCCTTTGTATATTTTTTTTCTCTTTTGTTTTTATATAACCGTTATCTTGCTTTACACCGCTTCCATGAGGCATACACATAACAAACTCCTTTTTACACTCTTACTCTATCATACTTATATATAACTTGTTAGTATATTAATAAATATAATTAGTTCTCTTGCGAATACTCTTTTTTCATCATTAATTTTGGAAATTTATTTGGTTTTTCAAATACTTTTATACACTCTAATGCACTTATTTTTGCTGCATTTACTTTACTTTTCAAATTTTTTATTTCAATATCTTTGATTTTTAAAATCTCTTTATATTTTTCTTCTAAAAACTTTGTTTTATCCGTTATATGGGAGGTTATACCTTTTTGTTCTTGCAAAACGTTTATGATCTTATCGCTGAGTTGTTTTACTTTGTTTTGAAGTTCTTGTGTAAATTCATCTTTAGATGCTAAAATATTTTTAAATTCCAAGAGCTTTTGCTCTTGCTCACGACAACTCTTTTGGAGAGTTTGCGTATCAAATATATCACTCTGCAAAACACTTAAAGTTTTACTTTTCACTTCATCTTTGCAGGCACTATACTTCACTTCAAGTTTAGAGATATCATCTAAAATTGATTCAAGCCTATTGATATCATCTGCCATTAAAAATGACAACATACTCACAAGTATAAGAAGTGTTTTCATCGCTTATCTTTTTTTCAGCATAACACCCATCTCAACATGGTGTGTATATGGGAACTGATCAAAAAGCGCCATATCGATAACCTTATGTGTTGTACACAAAAGTTCCAAATCACGAACCAGAGTTTGAGGGTTACATGAAATATATAAAATATTTTCATGTCTTGATGCAAAAGCACACGAACTTTCATCCATACCGCTTCTTGGAGGATCAACAAAAATAGACGTAAGCTCGTAAGCATTTATATTTATCTCTTTCATACGTCTAAACTCACGGATGCCATCAATTGCCTGAACAAACTCTTCAACACTCATACGCACGAACTCAATGTTGCTAACATTGTTTAAAAGCATATTTGCTTTTGCGGCATTTATGGAAGATTTGGATATCTCTGTAGCTAAAACCTTTTCAAAGTGCTTTGCAAAGGGTATGGTAAAATTCCCTGCCCCACAATATAGTTCTAAAAGATCACCACCGATGTTTGCAAAGTTTTTCATAGCCCAAGAGATCATCTGCTCATTGACACGTGCATTTGGCTGTGTAAAGCTGTTCTCTATCTGCTTAAACTTATACTCTTGCTTATCGATTTGCAGCTTTTCAATAACATAATCCTGCCCGATAACAAGTTTTTGTTTTCTACTCCTGCCTATAATATATATGCCTAGTTCCTCGGCTATTTGTTTAGCATTCTCAAGCCACTCATTGTCAAGTTTTCTATGGTACAAAAGCGAAACAACGATCTCACCTGTACTTGAACTTAAAAAGTCTGCTCCAAAGAGTTTAAAGCCTAGTTTGTATTTTTTAATGGCATCAAGAAGCTTCGGCATAAGTGACCCGATATAAATATTAACCTGAGGACATTCATCTATGAGAACAACACCTTTATGCTCTAAATGATTCATCGCATAATAGATATCATCATCTTTATGCCAGATTTTAAATTCACTTCTTGATCTGTAATGCTGTTGCGGTGATCTGAACACAGAGATTTCACCTGTATAAAATTTCTCAAAGCGTTTTTTATTTAACTCAAGTTTATCTTGTAACTGGGCATCATACCCATCTTCATAAAGCCTGCAGGCTCCACACTCTCCAAAATATTTACAATCCAAATTCTTTCCTATATATTATTTTATAGATGAAATTAAATTCCCAATAAGCAAGTTCCAGCCATCTATGAGCACAAAAACAAGTATCTTAAACGGTAGTGAGATCATAACAGGAGGAAGCATCATCATACCCATAGACATCAGTATGGAAGCTACAACCATATCTATAACCAAAAATGGCAAAAAGAGTAAGAAACCTATCTCAAAAGCTGTTTTAAGCTCACTTATAATAAAAGCCGGAATGATCACTGAGAGTGGAACATCTGCTACCGTTGCCGGATTTTGTAGATTTCTGATTCTAAAAAAAAGTGCAAGATCTTTCTCTCTTGTGTTTCTTACCATAAAGTTCTTAAAAGGCAAAGCAGTTTTTTCAAATGCTTCTTCATACCCTATCTGCTCCTCTATATAAGGCTTAATACCGGCTTTATAAGCATCTGTTGCTACGGGTTCCATCACATAAAATGTAAGTATCATCGCAAGCATTACGAGTATTTGTGTCGGTGGAACCTGTTGCGTTCCAAGAGCCTGACGTAAAAAACCAAACACTATGACAAACCTTGTGAAGGTGGTCATAACAAGCACCATACTTGGTGCTAAAAATAAAAATGTAAGTAGGACTAAAACATTAAGTGAACTTACAAGCTGTTGTGGTGTGCTTGGCGCTGAAAGTGTAAGATCCACAGTTGGGATGGTAACAGCTTCCGCTCCGAGTCCTGAGACAAGTGCGAAAACCAGTAGAAATAATTTTAACATTATTGCGCTGCAGCCTTATCTAAAATTGTTCGCTTCATTTTTGCCTTTTGGTCTGACTTATTGCCATAAAAGTGAAGCTCAACCCGACGATTTTTCTCACGTCCACTTTTGGTCGCATTAGTGGCTTTTGGTCTGTACTGAGCAAAGCCCGCTGCACTTATGCGCTTAGGATCAACCCCGTCAAGCACCAACTCTTGCAGTACAGAGATCGCTCTGGCAGTTGAGAGTTCCCAGTTGTCTTTAAAGGGTGAATTTTGTCCGGGTTGCTGGTTGTCTGTATGCCCCTGAACCGAAACTTCCATGTTATTTGGCAATTCACCTATAATCAAAGCAACACGTTTTAAAAATAACAAAGCATCTTCGTTGTCTATTGTTGCACTTCCAGCTTTAAACAGAAGTGCTGCCGGAAGTTCTATAACAAAACCCTCTTGTGCCTCTTCAAGAGAAAT
>JALUKO010000169.1 GCA_027056525.1 Helicobacteraceae bacterium
ACCTTGTTAAGTTTATAGAGAGCGTGGAGGAGGAGATCTGTGAAGATTGTAAACGTAGAAAATCCACAAATCCCATACGTGTGCTTGATTGTAAAAATGAGAAGTGCCAGTCACTTTATGAAAATGCGCCAAAACTCATAAACTCTCTTTGTGAGAATTGTGAGAGTGATTTTTCACAACTCAAAAAGATCCTCGATGAGAACAACATCGCTTATGAGATAGATACGAATCTTGTACGTGGGCTTGACTACTACTCAAAAACAGCTTTTGAGTTTGTAAGCGACAACATAGGAACGCAAAGTGCCATAGCCGGTGGCGGACGCTACGACAGGCTTGTCGAGTTTTTAGATGGTCGCCCTACTCCTGCTGTAGGTTTTGCTATGGGTATAGAAAGGCTTTTAGAACTTATAGAGATGCCACCAGAACGAAGAGAAGGTTACTACATAGGTGCCATGGATGAAGAGGCACTCGATCTTGTGATGCAGCTTGCACACAAAAAAAGAGCAACTGATAAAACCACGATGGACTACAAAGCGAAAAATCTTAAAAACCATCTCAAAGCTGCAGACAAAGTAAATGCCAGATATTGTGCGGTTATTGGCGAAAATGAGATAAATGACGCTACAATCTGGGTTAAAGACCTTCAAAACAAAACAGAAACTACGATAGAACAAGGGGAATTTTAAATGGAAATCATACACACGGCATGGGGCTTTTTTATAGACTTTATAGAACTTTTTTTCCTGATTGGTATCTTTATACTTTTCAATCTTTTTATCTATGACAAGTATGTTCAAAGAAAACATGCACTGCTTATAAACTACCCTGTTATCGGTCGTGCACGCTACCTGTTTGAATCACTCAGAGAACCACTGCGTCAGTACTTCGCAGAAGAGACCTTTTATGAGTCAAAAGACAAAGTGGACTGGGTTTACAAAGCTGCCAAGGATGTACCAAACTATCAGTCCTTCTCAGTTGCACAACCATTTTCAGGTTCACGGTTTGTCATCAAACATTCACCAAACGTTCTCAATGAAGAGGAGGTAGATGAAGACACAACTGTAGTTTTTGGACAAGACAGAGAGCACCCTTTTGTTTCTTTTACACCTATCATCCGCTCAGCTATGAGTGATGGGGCACTCTCTCCAGAAGCTGTTCGTGCATTTTCTATAGCGGGAGCCAACTCCAACTTGACCATAAACACAGGGGAAGGTTCACTCACTTCCAATCACCTTTTTACCCACAAACCAAACCTTAATGACTGTGAGTACTTGGAGATAGTACAAAGAACCCCTTATGCGGAGTTTTTGTTTAAAATAGGAACTTTCTTTTTTAACAAAGCCGTAGCACTCAAATGGTACAGAACCGCTCTTTTAAATAAAAAAACACAAAACACCTACATATATGACACCACTTCCCACGTACTCTTTCGTGTTAACTGGGATGCTCCACTTGAGGCATTTCCAAAAGAGGTGCCAAACGATATACCCAACATGATTTTTCAAATGAGTTCCGGTCTTTATGGTGTACGTGATGAAAACGGAAAGTTTGATGAGCTGAGATACCAAAAAGTGATGAAGTTCTGCCGTATGACAGAAATAAAGATCGCTCAAGGCGCCAAACAAACAGGTGGAAAACTTGCTGCTGCAAAAGTAACTGCGGATATCGCCTACTACAGAGGGGTTCCAGAGGGACAAAATGTCTTTTCACCAAACCGCTTTCCATATGCAGACACCACGACACATCTTCTGGATTTTGTACAAAGACTTCAAGAACTCTCTAAAAAACCGGTAGGATTTAAGATCGTTATCTCTGATGCAACCGACGTAGAAGATATGGTAAAAGAGATGGCACTGAGAAAAGAAGCTGGCAAAAGCTTGCCTGATTTTATCTCTATCGACAGTGGTGAGGGTGGAAGTGCCACTGCTCCGCTTGAGCTTATGGAGTCGGTCGGTCTAACAACAAACAATGCCCTTTATGTGCTTGACACACTACTGAAAAAGTATGAGATTCGACACAACATCAAGATCATTGCCAGTGGAAAGATCTTAACACCAGACGATGTGATCATCACCATGAGTATGGGCGCAGATGCTGTAGGAATTGCTAGAGGTTTTATGATGAGTGGTGGTTGTATCCGTGCCAGAATGTGTTCAGGATTCGGCTCACATACCTGCCCTGTGGGACTGGCAACACAAGATCCTAAAAAAAGAGCTTCATACCTTGTTATCAAAGAGGGAAAAGAGATAGGAAACTACCACAGAAACTTGATCAAAAACGTAAAAATGATTCTTGCTGTCATGGGTAAGAAAAGCATTAAAGACCTTGACAAATCATGTCTTACTTTTAAAAATCAAAATGGTGAGATCTATTTTGATATAGACAAATATTTTCATCAAAAACTCCATATTTAGGCAGTGAAGTTGAAAAATTTTGGTTTAAACATTTGGTCAAATCAGAACTTTATCATAGAAGATGGGCAGATAAAACTTAACTACAAAAGTATGCCCTCCCTTTTAGAGATAACACAACAGATACGCTCCAACGAAGTACGAGGACCCATTTTACTTCGCTTTCCCCACCTTATAAAAAAACAGATAAGAAGTTTATATACCTACTTTGACAATGCCATAAAGGTCAACAACTACAAGGGTACGTTTCACGCTGTTTTTCCGCTCAAAGTCAACCAGTTTCCTTATGCGGTAGAAGCGGTTACACAACAAGGTAAAGAGTTTAACTACGGTCTTGAAGCAGGTTCCAAAGCTGAGCTCATTCTAGCAATGGATAAAACACCAAAAGGCTCAAATATTACGGTCAACGGCTTTAAAGACAAAGAGATGATTACTCTGGGCTTCATAGCAGCTCAAAGCGGACACAACATCACTTTGACCATAGAAGGTCTGGGCGAGCTTGAAACTATTATAGAAGTCGCAAGGGAATGCAAGCTCAAAGTACCAAACATCGGCATACGGGTAAGACTTCACAGCAGCGGAAGTGGCACATGGGCAAAAAGTGGCGGCATAGATGCCAAGTTCGGACTCACCGCTACTGAGATCATAGAAGCTGTCAAACTTCTCAAAGAGGTCGATCTGCTCTCTAAACTGAGTATGATCCACTTCCATATAGGCTCACAGATGTCCGATATAGCACCTTTAAAAAAAGCGCTTCGAGAAGCAGGTAATATCTACGCGGAGCTTAGAAAAATGGGTGCCAAGGAGCTTGACAACATCAATATAGGCGGTGGTTTAGCCGTGGAGTACGACCAGCACACACACTCTTCCTCAAGAAACTACTCCATCGATGAGTTCTCAAGTTCTGTTGTATTTTTGCTCGGCGAGATCATGAATGCAAAAAATGTGAAACATCCCAATATCTTTACAGAGTCCGGACGTTTTATAGTTGCATCACATGCCGTGCTTATCACACCGGTTTTAGAGCTTTTTACTCAAGATTACCAAGAAAAGCTCCTAAATTTCAAAACTAGCAATCCTCCTCTTATTGAGGAACTCATTGAGCTGAACAAACTTCTAAGTAACCAAAACTGTATAGAATACCTTCACGATGCACTTGACCATATGGAATCACTCCTAACACTTTTCGATCTTGGCTACATTGACCTGCAAGATCGTTCAAACGCTGAGATACTTGTGCACAATATCATCAAAAAAGCTCTTTATCTCAAATCTGCCAACCCAACAGACGAACTTGAACAACTACAGGTTAAACTTCAAGAGCGTTACCTTATCAACGCGTCTGTATTTCAAAGTCTTCCGGATTACTGGGGGCTTGGTCAACATTTTCCTGTGATGCCGCTGCACCATCTCAATACAATACCCCTAAGAGCTGCTTCCTTGTGGGATATAACCTGTGACAGTGACGGAGAGATAGGTTTTAACCCTGAGAAACCACTTTACCTTCATGATATCAATCTCGATGAGGAAGATTATTTTTTAGGTTTTTTCAATATTGGAGCCTATCAGGAAACTTTGGGAATGAATCACAATCTCTTTACACGACCAAGTGAATATACAATCGTTGTTGATGACACATCATATACTATTACTAATGAAGTAGAGTCTAAAAGCATTTTAGAGATACTCAACTCCATCGGTTACGATAAAGAAAACATTTTTCAAAAGCTTAAAATGGACTTAGCAAACAGTGATTTTATAACGGAAACAGAAAAAAATGATACACTTTCAAAATTAGATACCTTTTTGAAGCAAAATGGCTATTTACGAACAACAAACTAAATATAGAGGAAAATGAAGTGGGAATTTACGCTGATATAAAAGAAGATTTTGTTAATGCTTACAGAAATGACCCTGCTCTAGTCTCAAAACTAGACTTTATTTTTAACTATCCCGGTGTTTGGGCAGTTGCCTGGCATAGAGTTGCACATAGACTCCATAACGCAAACTTTAAAAGATTTGCAAGAATCATCATGGGTTTTACTCAGGTTATGACAAATATAGACATTCACCCTGCTGCAGTTATAGGTAGACGTGTTTTTATTGACCACGGTACCGGAGTAGTTATCGGTGAGACCACTATCATAGAAGATGATGTATTGATCTATCAAGGTGTAACCCTTGGCGGTGTTTCACTGACTCAAGGCAAACGTCACCCTACCATAAAAAAAGGTGCAGTTATTGGTGCGGGAGCAAAGGTTTTGGGAAATATAAGCATAGGCGAATATGCAAAGATCGGTGCCAATTCTGTTGTTGTAAAACCTGTGCCGGATTGTTCTACTGCTATTGGGATACCCGCTCATGTGATAGAAAAAGGCAGATGTAAAGATCCTTTCATGCACAATATGCTTCCGGATATAAACAAAGAGATGTTTGAGTACCTGCTTAAAAGAGTTGCTGTTCTTGAACACATTTTAGTAAAAGAGAACAAGGAAGTGATTGAACAAGATCTTGAACTTGAACATATTTACGAATCCTTTATAAAATCGATGAAAAACTAAATATTTTACTCAGCATCAACATATATATATAAATCTTTTAGTATAATTACACCATAATTTTCACCTAAAAAGTAACAATTAAGGAAATATGCCTATGCTAACTAATCGCATCAACTCACTATCTGAATCGATCACAATCGCAATCACAACACTTGCACAGGAACTCAAAGCAGAGGGGAAAGATATCTTAAGCTTTTCTGCCGGTGAGCCTGATTTTGATACACCACAGGTGATTAAAAATGCCGCTATAGAAGCTATAAACAACGGCTTTACCAAATACACTGCAGTAGATGGTATCCCGGCTCTTAAAGAGGCTATCATCAACAAGCTCAAAAGAGATAATAACTTGACATATGCACCCAATGAGGTGATTGTGAACAATGGTGCAAAACACTCTTTGTTCAATCTTTTTTCAGCAACCATTCAAGAAGGTGATGAAGTGATCATACCTGCACCGTACTGGGTGACCTACCCTGAACTTGTCAAATACTGTGGCGGTAGTGTAGTAGAGATACAAACAAATGATGATACATCATTTAAAATCACACCCCAACAATTAAAAAATGCAATAAGCTCAAAAACTAAAATGTTGGTTCTAACAACACCTTCAAATCCTACAGGTGCCGTTTACTCCAAAAATGAGCTTATAGAGCTTGGAAAAGTTTTAGAAGGAACAGACATAATCGTTGCGAGCGATGAGATGTACGAAAAACTCGTCTATGAAGGTGAGTTTACTTCTGCGGCTGCTGTAAGTGATGATATGTTCAAGCGTACTGTAACCATCAACGGACTAAGCAAATCTGTTGCTATGACAGGCTGGCGTTTTGGCTATATGGCTGCTGCAGATGCAGCGCTTATTAAAGCTACAAAAAAACTGCAAAGTCAAAGTACTTCCAACATAAACTCTATCACACAACTTGCGGCAATTCCAGGGCTGGATGGTTCAGCAGATGCAGACATAGAGATGATGAGAGAGGCATTTATAGAGCGTCGCAATGAGGCTGTAGAACTTTTTAACAATGTAGATGGGCTCAGTGTACTTAAACCTGATGGTGCTTTCTACCTCTTTGTAAACATCAAAGAGGTAAGCAATGACTCTTTAGAGTTTGCAAAAGAACTCCTTGCCAAAAAAGGTGTTGCAGTTGTGCCGGGTGTTGGTTTTGGAAGTGAGGGTTATTTTAGATTTTCATTTGCTACAGATATAGAGAGTATCCGCACAGGTATCAAAAGAATAGATGAATTTGTACAAGAGATGAAAGCTATAGACACAAATATAAAAAATAATGAGACCGTTTAAAATTCCGTACCAGTAACTTTTAGTGGCACTTTTTAGTGCTGCAATCTCCAACCTACATCTCTAAATATCTATCAAGCATCCCTTCAAAAAATATGTAATTGTGAAATAGTACTCCCTGTTTTTTGAGAATGCCAGCCTTCTGAATCAAGGACGAAATCCAAGTGCAAAATAGCTGTCATAATCCAGTGTTCTAATTTTACTCATCGTTGCTGCATCAAAAACTGCGAAATGATATGAACTACTGTCCTTTAAGATAATTTTTTTGCTGTCTGGAGACCATATATTCCTTATGCTGTAGGAGGATAAGTTTTCAACTCCGGCTACATTCTGATAGCAGACATTGTCAGTTCCATCACGCTTGACAGTGCAAAACTTATCCTGACTCTGGTAAAAGATGCGTTCACTGTCTGGAGAAAACTGATAAGCACCCAATGCGATATTATCGACAAGTACAGTAAAGTCTTGGCCAGATGCATCGGTTTTACACAAACTCCATACCAAATCAACTCCATCTTGCTTGCAACTCATCACTGTACTGTTTCCATCGGATGACCACACTGGTCTCATGAGAGTCCAGCCATCTATAATGATAGAAGAGCTGCTTCCAGTGGTGAAATCGAGTACTCCTATATAATCGGTTTGATTATTGGCATCGATAACATGCCTGGCGCTATAAAGAACCTTTGTGCCATCGGGGGAGAGTGAAAATTTCTCAGAATTGTTTTCATTGACTGTATAAGTAGCTATCAGTACGCCATCGAGACTATATTTTTTAAACTTGCTGCCATTATTATACTCATATATGAGAAGGTGCTCACTGTCTGGAAACCAATCAAAATATCTTCCATAGATATTGGCGTCATGTTTTTCGGCACTTTTTAAATCAACCCATGAAAGCAGGTAATCATCAGCTTCGTATGCCAGTTTGTAGCCATCTGGCGAACACTTTGGGTAACCATCGGAACTGGGACGCTTGATTTCCTGGATGGAAGCTATCAGCTCATTATCAATACCGTCGTCATCTACGGTATAGAGATTTTTTTCTCCACCGATATAGTAGATGCTCCCGGGTTCATCAATGTCTACCTTTGCTCCTTCAAGTATCCCAAACTCCCCAAAGGTCGGTAGATAAGTGCTTTCAATAAGTGCATAGAAGTTGTCTTTTACACTACCATCCCGAGTAAAGAGCCATTCTCGTTCAAATTCGGTTTGCTCCGGTGCTGTCGGTAGCATATCAAAAAAGGGAACGTAGTCATACCCTCCCTGTCCGTCAGGTTCACGTTTGTAAATTTTAATTTTATCCACGTTGTAGCCGAAAAGATAATCTACCGTACTTGCGTCGAGTGTCACGTTAAACGTTACTGTATCACCGATTATGTACTCGTCCGTGTCAGAGGTGAAACTAAGTACTTTGGGGCTGCTGGCCAGATCATTGGAAAGTTTGTATTCAAACCCTGCAAAAGTTCCCGGTACAAACATAGAGATGAAGTCATTGATAGATTCGCCGCTTCCAACCAGTACAAACAGGGATAGCTTGTAATCAGAACTGTAGCTTGTGTCCTCAATCTGTGCCGGGATCAATGCTAGATCGGCTCCCTGACTCAATCCTCCTTTTGCTACTACCAGTTCTAATTCATCCGGAACCATCCGTGCAGCAAGGTTGAGATTTGCAAACCCGTATCCTGAAACTTCGGGTTTGAGACGGAGATTGTCGGCAATGGAAGTGTTTGGAAGTATCCAGCGTGTTTTGTACTCGCTTTGCCGATTTTCCATCTCTGTAATGCCCATACACATACCGCTGCTGCAATCCAGACCGAATCGGGCATCGTATTGTGTCTGTGCAACCGCTTCATATCCCAATTGTGCCAGTTCTATCTGTCCGCCAACGGCAAACCCAACACCAATGGGCACTTTAAAGCCGAAAAACCATGAAATAGCCCCTCCAACAGGAACGGGAATGGACAAAAGCTTGAGATTGCACTCCGCTTTGGCATCGAAACTTCTGGTAAACACTGGTGCCACTTTAAACTCCGTTCCCAGATCCCCAACGACGGCAGCACGCATTTGCGAGATTCCCTGTGAAAAATCTGTTTGCATATGCAGGTGATGCGAGATCTGATATGAAGCCGGCATAGCCATCGTAAAAGGTGAAAGGCCTCCATCGAATGTACACTCGAATGGTCCCAGATTAAACTCAAGTAAAGAATTGCTCAGGGCAGAAGTACCTTCAAGTGGGCTTATGGGAGAAACCTGGTCTTTTAGGGTAAAGAGATAGCTGCCATCGGCTGTTTCGGTCATTGTGTAGTAAGTTGTAACTGCTTTAGGTATTTCTGGTGTGATGTTGGAGAGATCGATATCTTCATGAATTTCAAGTTGTGTAAAAATCTGTTCAACTGGAACGACTTCCAGTACTATTTCCGCTACTGAGGCATTCATCTCAGCACTGACAACCTTTCCCGCCACAGGCAGTTCACCTTTGCCCACAATAATATCACCATTGTCCGGCAGAGCGATATCGGCTATCTTGACCTTGTATTGCAGTCCAATCCCCGGCAGGGCCAATGGATCGATTGGCTCGATATCACCAATCACCTGTTTGTCATCGATGGTGATGGCTCCGCCGACAAGTTCACTTACTGTCAGTAAAACCGCTTCTGAAGTGATGCCTCCAGCTTCGGCGGTAATCAGTGTGGAACCAATCACTCCCTGTGCTGTTGCATTCCCGTCGCTCCCGATTATGACCGTTGTCTCATGTGAACTTCTCCAGGTTACATTCGTATCGACCGGTTTTCCCTGGGTATCGACTACAGTTGCTTTAAAGAGAACGGATTCATCCAGAGATGTCATTAAAATGGAAGAGGACGAGATAGTTACGGAAGCGACACTTGAAACTGAAGTGGTGTTACCTCCACTTGAACAGCCTGTACACAAAACCAATACTGTTACTAACAGCAGGTAAATACTTGTATATTTAAAAGAAAAAAAATATTTTAACATTCTCCAACCTTTCTTACTTAAGGGCACCTCTAAAAACTTTTATCGACCAAAGTAAATAGATTGTATGAGATACACACTGTTGACACTATCAAAAATATAGCATATTACAGCTTTAAAAAAGCAAGGTTTTTCACAAAAAGAGATAGCCAAAGAGACTATAAAGCCCATAAAATATACACTTGTTAATTATCACAGTTAGATTTTATCTCTCATTATGTTATAAATCCATTTCTATGGTCTATCACAACAACATTTATTTTAACACAGAACAGCTCCAAAAATTCTCAAATATTTGTACAACAGCCTACAGAAGCCGCACTAATTGGCTCTCTTGTTTGTATTTACATTAACCGGATTTACTCGGTTGTAGTACCTTCTCGTGTGACAAATCGGGTTGCACGATCCACCATCTGCTCCTTCTATATATCTTAAAGAAAATTTTGCCGCTCCAAATTTTGTTTCAGTTCTTAGATGATGCGGCATATCTTTTGAAGCATGATAATCATGACACACCTTACACGATATACGTTTAGCATTCACATGGATATAATGGGTATTTTTCTTACCATTTCTAAACTCTGTAGCTTCAGTTGTGTATTTTTCAGTCATCTTTTTAGGGTCATGACATTCAAAACATATGTAGCCATCAGGAGTGAATTTTTGAGATGATTTTGCCGGAAAAGGTTTTTTCAGCATTCGCAAGTTGTTTGATCCGTGTGGATTGTGACATGCTGCACAATCTCCCCACATTATAGGACCATGAATATCTGGATTGTTAGCGATATGTTCACCCATATTCATAAGCATCTTTCCATCTTCATCTCTTTTAAGGGAAGCACTGTGACATGTTAAACAGATAGTTTTAGAATCTTCTGCTCTTAAAAGTTTTATATTTGGCGATGAGTGCGGGTTGTGACAGCCTAAACACTGCTCACCCATCTCAATGGCTCCGTGTTTGTTTTTAGAGTTTGTAACCCTCTCTTTTTTATCTGTATGACATCCTAGACATAAATCTTTTTTTCTGTCACCCTTGAGCTGAAATTTATATTTTTGTGAATGAGGATCATGGCAGTTGATACAACTTTGTGCTACCGGTGGGTGAATATTTTCACCGGACTTGAGCATATCACCTTTATCGATATGACAAGAGGTACACAGTTCATTGATAGTTGGCACAATTAAGAGTTTGGGGTTTTTTGATTCATGTGGATCATGACAAATGGTACATGCTCCGGCTGCAACCGGTCCATGTATAAAGTTGTTGTTTTCATATGTCGTATGACATGAGTAACAAAGCTGCGGCATATCCATTTTAAGTTTTGGATCTTTAGCATCCTTAGTTGTATGGCAGGCGGTACATTCCCCTTTTTTATAAGATGGGTGCTGCACCATCTTTGCCGATGCTGTTTCACAAAGCATCAGAG
>JALUKO010000170.1 GCA_027056525.1 Helicobacteraceae bacterium
AGTGAACTTTTGAGTCTTCTTAAAGAAGTCAATGCAAAATGTGCTCTGCTGGAAATTGATGATATCGTACCTATTCAATATGAGCTCCCGGCAGCTCCCTATGTTGCTTCTGAAAATAAAATACTTGACGTACAAAAGCTTGATCAAGCGATAGCCAAGCTTGAAAACATGTGCGATCTGCTCTTCATTGAGGGAGCAGGTGGTTTATATGTGCCAATAGATGAAAATTATATGATGGTAGATCTTATAGTTCATTATAAAGCCTCAGCTTTGCTTGTAACCCATTGTTCCCTTGGTTGTATCAACGATACTTTATTGAGTCAAAGGGTATTGGATGAGTATAAAATACCTTACGTTGTCGCCTTTAACTGTCGAGAAAATGACACTGGATTCAAAGATATTTCAGAACCATATTTTTTACAATCTGAAAAAAAGGTTTTAAAAGTACAAGATGATATTGACACTCTATGTGATGTCTTGTATAATTTATAAATTATTTTAAAAGAGAAGCATGCAACATTTAATTCGTACAGATGACTTTACCATAGAAGAGATCGATGAGATACTGGCAGATGCCAAAAGGTTCAGTGATGGGCGTTTTGATAGAATTCTTCAAGATAAAATTATAATTACTTTGTTCTTTGAAAATTCAACGAGAACAAAAAGTTCATTTGAAATAGCGGCGAAAAGGCTTGGCGCTGAAATAGTACATTTGGATGTCACGAAAAGTAGTACAAAAAAAGGGGAAACTCTTGTAGATACTGCCATGAATCTAGATGCTATGGGACCACATGCCATTATTGTAAGGCATCAAAATTCAGGGGTGCCAAAAATACTCTCAAACCATACTCGTGCTTCTATCATTAATGCGGGTGATGGTGCTCATGCGCACCCTACACAAGCACTTCTTGATCTTTTTACTTTAAAAGAACATTTTGGTAATCTTCAGGGTAAAACAATAGCAATAGTGGGTGATATAAAAAACTCAAGGGTTGCTAACTCAAACATAGAACTCCTAAGCCGTTATGGTATGGAAGTTATCCTGGTTGCCCCTCCTCAGTTTTTACCAAAAACCATACTCAAAACTACCAATAATTTGAAAGATACCGTAGATGAGGTAGATGCTATTATGAGTTTACGTACTCAAACAGAAAGACACTCCTCTCAGAGCTATGCCTCACTCAAAGACTATGCAAGCGATTTTTGTATCACTGAAGAGATCATCGGTGATAGAGATATTATTTTACTGCATCCGGGACCAGTTCACAGAAATATAGATATTAGTGATTCTTTGCTGGCAGATAAACGCTGCAAGGTGCTTCATCAGGTGGCGAATGGGGTGTCTATTCGAATGGCTGTTTTAAAAAAGTTAATAACTAAAGCATGAGTTTTGAAGAGCTAAACAAACTTGGTTCACAGCGTATTGCATTTTTATTTGTCTGTGATTTTAAAGCACAAAATATAGAAGTCGTGCCTTTAAAAGATATCCAAAACAGTGATATTAGCTACGCCATCAATGAGAACTATGCTCTTCATACACACCCTCACGCTCTAAAAAAAATCCCTGTCCCTTTTGTGGAGTATGAAAAAAAATTCTTAAAGATTATAGAAAAAATAAAATCTGGTGAAACCTATCTTCTTAATTTGACACAACAAACAAAAATAAAAACAGATTTGAGTTTAGATGAAATATATAATTGTGCCAATGCGCACTATAAGCTTAAATATAAAGAGAAATTTGTTTGTTTCTCCCCTGAAACATTTATAAAAATACAGAATAATACCATACATACTTACCCTATGAAAGGAACTATTGATGCATCACTCGCAAATGCCAAAGAGCAGATTTTGGCAAATGAAAAAGAGATGGCAGAACATGTTATGGTCGTTGATCTTTTAAGAAACGATCTCTCAATAGTCTCTACTCATGTAGAAGTTGAAAAATTTAGATTTATCAAGCAGATAGAAGCGGGTGATAAAAACTTACTGCAGGTTGTCTCCCATATTAGCGGTAGGTTAAATGATGATTGGCATTCAGAGATAGGAAGTATTTTAAAGTCACTTTTGCCGGCAGGAAGTATCAGTGGTGCTCCAAAGAGAAAAACTGTACAAATTATAGAAGAGACGGAAGGCTATGAAAGAGGTTTTTTCAGTGGAGTTTTTGGTGTGTATGACGGTAAAAGCCTTGACAGTGGGGTGATGATCCGTTTTATTGAAAAAACAGAAGATGGCTATATATATAAAAGTGGTGGAGGCATAACGCTTGATAGTGATGCCCAAAGTGAATATAATGAACTTTTAGATAAAATATACCTGCCATAAATAATAGAGAGTCATGCACAATGAAAATAAAGTTAAATAAAATTTTTACAAGCGGATGGGACTTTGAAGCATCTGAACTGGATCTAAAAAGCAGATTTCAAATGGTAAACATTGCTTTGATACTCTCAAGCTTTGCGTTTATGTATGGTATTGTCGTAAATATCATATATGATATAGATGGTTATGTTCCGTTAGAGACTTTTTTACTTTTTATGAATGTCGTGATGTTTTTTGCATTGAGAAAATTTCGTGAAGTATTTGAATTAGTTGCTACTGTTATTACGGCACAATGTACAGTACTGCTTCTTTATATCATGTACACGAGTGATCCGGAGTCCATGAAGCACACGTGGCTTTTTACCTACCTAATAGTTTTACTTTATTTTCAAAAAAGACGCAGCGGTATTTATTGGTTTATTTTTATGGTTGTTATGTTACTTATAGCGCCATTACAAACCTTTATAGATGTACAATTTACTTTTTTTCAAGTCTCTTATATCGTCGTCGTTTTGCTCATTGTAAGTATTATTATTTATTTTTACCAGATTAAAATGAATGAGGCGCGTGATCTGATTTTACAACAGCAGGATATGCTTTTAAACTTTAATACAGAGCTTGAAAAACTGGTGAAAGAGAAAACAACAAAGTTGATTGAACTTAATGAATCTTTGGAGATGAAAGTTCAGGAAAAAATAGATGAGCTTATACAAAAAGATAAACTTTTAAGTGTGCAGGCCAAACAAGCAGTGATGGGTGAGATGATCAGTATGATAGCACATCAGTGGAGACAACCCCTCTCAACTATAACATTGCAGATATCAAATTTACAATTTAGAAGACTACTGGGTGAAGAGATCGATGATGAAGAGATCGATACGACCCTTATTGAGATCAGTGATAATATAATGTATCTTTCTCAAACCATAGATGATTTTCAAACCTATTTCCATCCAAATAAAGAATCTTCTGAAATTGAAGTGCATGAATTACTGCGAAGAGCTGTTAACTTTACACTGCCAAGACTCAAAGAAACAAATATTGATATCACTATAAAAAAAGAGGAAGATGTATATATCAGAACGTATATCAATGAGTTGATTCAGGTTATTTTGAATATTGTAAATAATGCTATTGATGCTTTTAAAACAACGAATAAGGCAGATTTAAGGGTGATAATCAGTGTAGAAGAGTTCCAAAATAAGATTATTATATCGATTGAAGATAATGCCACCGGCATAACGGAAAAAAATCTGCCACATATATTTGAACCATATTTCAGTACAAAAGGTAAAAATGGTACAGGGCTTGGTTTATATATGAGTCAAATGATAGTGCAAAAACAATTTAATGGTGAGATCAGCGTGCAAAATCTTGGAGACGGTGTTATTTTTAAAGTTGAGATTCCAAAAAATATCTTTTAAATGAAGTCCTCGCTTACACTACTCTTTGGCAGTATTGTATATATTTTGTATCTTATATATCAATCTTTTACTTTTGCAGAATATATAGGTTTTTTGAATTTTCATATAACTCCTCTTGGACTAGTGTTTCTTTTGCTCGGGGTGTTGAGTCTGTTTTTTTATGTGCTGTTTTTATATAAGCCACATCTGTTTTGTTCACCACGCAATATATGGGAAGTGTTTGCTCTTCATGTTTTTGTGAGTGTCTCACTGCTTTATACGGGGGATTATTTTTATACTCTGGCTTTACAGTTTTTATTTGTTATGACCCTTCTTAGAAGTAGGCGAATAACTTTGTATACCTATCTGCTTTTTATTTTTATTGCATTGTTGCTAATATTTGCCAGCTACCCATTTTTGTATTTTTTAGTAATCCTTGCAACTATTTACTTTATTTTGAGTCGAGAGATATTTTTTCAATTGTATGAGATACAGATATTTGCAACATTAAGTTTGTGTTGTGGAGTAGTGTATTGGTATATGCAAGAGTTTATCTATCAAGTCTATATTTGGAGTGATATCGTTGATAGGGTACATTTTATGAGTAGCGAGATATTTTTTATGTTAAGTGTACTTCAAATATTGACTTTGAGTTTTATAATAAAAAAATATAAAGATATTAATCTTTTTAAAAAAAAATGAGAATTATTGGGATATAATAGACGAAAATTATTAGGTTGGTGTATGTATATAAAAGATTTAAAGTTTTCTTTGTGGGCAGATTTTATAGAGAGAGATTATCTCGATAAAGAGTTTAAGAATTTAATTAACGATGGAATAATCAACGGGGCTACTTCAAACCCTGCGATATTTAAAAATGCTATTTTAAACTCACCTGCATATAAACAACAATTAGAAAATTTAAACTCTTTGAGTGCAAAAGAAAAATATGAAGCAGTAGCGATTTACGATATTCAAAAAGCAGCAGATATTTTAAAACCACTTTATGACAGACAAGATGATGGCTATGTAAGCATAGAAGTTGATCCTTTTTTATGTGACGATGCAGAGGCAACTATCGCAGAGGGCAAAAGGCTTTTTCAAACTATTGGCAGAGAAAATGTTATGATTAAAGTACCGGCAACAACTGCCGGATATCACGCTATGCAAGAGTTGGTAGCTTCTGAAATTCCGGTGAATGCTACACTCATTTTTTCTAAAGAACAAGCGCTCTCATGTGCCGGGGCTTTTGAAAAAGGGCTGCAACGAAGTTCTAAAAATGTTGACACGGTTATCAGCATATTTGTAAGTAGAATCGACCGTGCACTTGATAGTGAGCTTCAAAAACATGGCATTGCAACAGCGTTGAGCGGTATATATAACACGGCTGATATCTATGAAGCCATAGAGCAAAAAAATGTTCAAGGGTGTAGAGCACTCTTTGCAAGTACCGGGGTGAAAGATGACTCTTTGCCTGCGCATTATTATGTAGAAAAGCTTTTAGCCTACAACAGTGTAAATACTGCCCCTGTAGATACTATAAAAGCTTTCTACAAAGCCGCAAAGAAAGAAAAGGCATTGCCAATAGCTCAGCCGATTATTAGGGAGCATTTCCAGAAAATTCAAAATGCCGGCATAGACTTTGATAAGGTCGTGCAAAGGCAGATAGACGATGGATTGCAAGCTTTTAAAGATGCATTTAAAGATATACTGGAGGCGCTGTAATGAGTACAAATGAAGGACCAAATTATGTTGATGTTTCAAAACTTACTTTTGAGCAATTAAAAAAAGTTAGAGGATATCTGAAGAAGATGATAGAGCATGGAGGGAGTGACCTCCATATCAAAGCAAACTCTGTTATTCGAGCTCGTATCAACGGAAGTATCGTTCAATTTGCCGGTGGGATATTCTCAAAGCCGGACGCCTTAACATTTGCAAAAGAGCTTCTTAAGGGACGTTTTGCTGAGCTTGTTGAAAAAAAAGAGGTTGACCTTGTGTACCCTTTTGATGAGAGAAATCGCTTTCGTGTAAATATTTTCTTTCAGATGGATGGTGTTTCTGCGGTATTTCGTGTTATCCCGGTTAAAATTCCAAATTTTGAAGATCTTCATCTGCCTCCGGTACTAAAAACATTTACTAAAAAAGAGAGAGGGCTTGTTCTTGTCACAGGGGTGACTGGTAGTGGTAAGTCAACAACACTTGCAACACTTATCAATGAGATTAACCTGACTCAAAAAAAGCATATTATTACGATTGAAGATCCTATTGAGTTTGTGCATAAAGATAGAAGTTGTATTATCAATCAACGCTCGGTTGGACAAGACACTCTCTCTTTTGGCGGAGCATTGAAAGCTGCCTTACGTGAGGATCCCGATATTATTTTAGTTGGGGAGATGCGTGATCGTGAAACGATCAATCTGGCCCTTCATGCGGCTGATACGGGACACCTTGTGTTCTCAACCTTACATACCATTGATGCAAAAGAAACAATCAACCGTATAATTGCGACATTTCCGACAGAGGAACAAAACCGTGTCAGACTTTCTCTTGCGGGAGTGCTGCAGGGTGTTATTTCACAAAGACTTATCCCTACTATTGACGGTGGACGTCGTGCGGCTATGGAAATATTGGTGAGAACACCGACTATTGAGAAGCTGATCATGGAAAATCGTGACTATGAGATACGTGATACAATCGAGAAAGGGCGTGAACACTATAAGTCACAAAGTTTTGATCAGGCTATTTTAGACCTTTATAATGACGGTGTTATTACAAAAGAAAAAGCAAAAGACAATGCTACAAGTGCATCTGATTTAGAACTTAGAATCAGTGGGCTGACAAGCGGAAAGGTCTCTGATAAAAGTATGCAGAGTACTAACGGGGAAGATTTAAGCAAAAGTGATGATATCTTTGATCTTAAATAGTTTTTTAACTGGTTTTAAAGCTTAAATAAGTATAATTGCGCAATTTTATTTAAGGATTTAGTATGTTAGAAGGCATAATTAGAGAGAGTATTGGCAAGCGTGGAACAAAAGCGCTTCGTAAAGATGGTTATCTAATTGCAAACATCTATGGAAAAGGTCTTGAGAATATCAATGCTGCATTCAAAGAAAATGAATATATCCGTACTGTTCGTAATAAAGATACTTTAGCATTCCCGGTTAAGGTTGGAGATAAAGAGATGAACGTAGTTGTTCAGTCTTATGAATCACACCCTGTAACTGCAAAACTTTTACACGTTGATCTAATGGTAGCACAACCTAATGTCGTAACTCACTATAATATACCTGTAGAACCTGTAGGTGATGCAATTGGTGTAAAAAACAAAGGTATGGTGAATGTATCAAAAACTCGTTTAAGAGTAAAAGCAAAAATTGAAGATCTTCCAAAATCAATTGTTATCGATGTAACTGATATGGATGTTGGTGATGCCAAACTGATCCGTGATATCGCTACTACTGAAAATGTAAAATTTACAGATGCAGACCGTGTTGCTGTATTAAGTATTATTAAAGCAAAATAATCATGCTAATAGTCGGACTGGGAAACCCTGGCCCGAACTATGCAAAGACTCGTCATAACATCGGTTTTATGGTTATTGATGAGCTCATCTTCCGTTTTAAAGCTAACAAAATATCTTCATCAGCCTTTGAT
The DNA here is from genome assembly GCA_027056525.1 of Helicobacteraceae bacterium. Taxonomy (GTDB): domain Bacteria; phylum Campylobacterota; class Campylobacteria; order Campylobacterales; family Sulfurimonadaceae; genus Sulfurimonas. The sequence goes on from JALUKO010000170.1 coordinate 7,377, forward strand.
GGCGAACTCTTTAAGTTTCAAGAGCACTTTCTTTTAAAACCGCTTACTTTTATGAACCTTTCGGGTGAGTCTATACAAAAAGTAAAAAATTTTTATAAAATTGATACAGTTATTGTTATACATGATGATCTTGATCTTCCTTTTGGAACGCTACGTTTTAAGTTTGGTGGCGGGCATGGTGGACATAATGGACTGAAATCAACCGATGAGAAGATATCTCGTGAGTATATTCGAGTAAGAATGGGTATAGGAAAACCTGAACATAAAGGGGAGGTGAGCTCCTACGTGCTTGGGCAGTTTAGTGAAGATGAATCGAGATATTTAAAGCAATGGATAGAGCATACTTGTGATGCAATAGAGTATTTACTTAAAAATTCCCTTGAAGATGTAAGTTCTAAATATACAATTAAAAAATTTCAGATAAAATAATATAGAATTTTTCTAACCTGTTTTAAGGCAACAATACCATGCTAGCATTTAAGTATATATCGTATCATTATATAAAATATTTTTTTATCATTATGCTCGCTTTAGTTGTTTTTTTAGTAGGTTTTGACTACATGGAAAATGCGCAGAAGCTCTCCAAGTCTGCCAACCTTGTCCTTATCTATCTGGTATATAAATCTTTTTTCGCCATAGATATGCTCCTTCCGTTGGCTCTCATTTTTTCTATGATCTCAACCAAGATATATCTGATACGATCCAATGCTTTAGTGTCGTTTTATTCATTGGGATATTCTAGGGTGGATGTGTTACGGCCTTTTGTTGTGGTTTCAAGTATTATTATTGTGATTTTTATTTTGCTTCACTCCCTTTCAAGTTTTTCAAGGGCGGATGAATTTTCAAATAATATTCGAAAAAATGCAGAGTATTTAAGCCCGACACGAAACCTTTTTTTTACATATAAAGATAAATATGTTTATTTCTCCAAAATGTTGCCGCTGCAAGAGCGTGCTGAGAATATTCGTGTGTTTAGTATTAAAAATAATTCTCTTCAGGAGGTTCTCGTCGCATCTTCTGCAACATATGTAGATGAGTACTGGAGTATAAAAGAGGCAGATATTATCTCTAAACCTGATGATATGACACTTGATTCTTTGGGGATCAAGGTGACACATGAAAATGATCTGAAGATACTGCATGGGTTTAGACCAAAAATGCTTGATCAAGTGTATGAGGGGAAAGTGAACTTCACTATAAAAGATGCCATTGATGCTTTGGTGCTTCTAAAAGATCAAAACATTAACACAAGTAGTATAAAAGGCGCTTTATACAAGATATTTATCTACCCCCTGTTTGTGCCTTGTCTTGTTGTAATTATCTTCTTTTTTGTACCGATAAGTGTACGTTTTTTGAATGTTTCACTTTTTAGTTTTGGCGCTATTTTAGCCACACTTCTGATATGGGGTATACTTTTTATGCTTATTGAACTCTCTAACAACAAAACAATTTCGAGTGAAGTGGGCGTACTCGCACCTGTTGTTATTTTATTTTTAATTGCTCTAAGGCAGTGGAGAAAATACCGCTTAGCAACGTAAAATATCGTATACAACAAAAATCTAAGTACTTTTTTGGTAGAATAAGAGCAAAAATTATTTGGGATTTTTATGATAGATTTTAGAGAACTTGCAGATAAGTACAAAACTCCTTTGTACGTGTATGATTTTGATTATATGACACAACAATATGAAGCATTAAAAGAGGCTTTTAGAGGCAGAAAGTCTATACTGGCGTATGCAGTAAAAGCAAATTCCAACCTAAGTGTTGTCAAGCACTTTGCAGATCTTGGAAGTGGTGCTGATTGTGTTTCTATAGGGGAAGTGCGTCGTGCATTTTTAGCGGGTATCCCAAGCTATAGAATTATTTTTTCCGGTGTTGGAAAAAACGATGATGAGATTCGTGAAGCTATAGAGAGGGATATTTTATATATCAATGTTGAAAGTGAAGCGGAATTAAACAGAGTAGAACTCATCGCCAAAGAGTTAGATGCTGTTTGTCGTATCAGTATCAGGGTCAACCCAAATATTGATCCAAAAACACACCCATATATCTCTACAGGACTTCATGGAAATAAGTTTGGTGTAGATATAAACAGTGCAAAAAGAATGTATATTTTTGCAAAAAACTCAGATGCATTAGACCCTGTGGGGATCCATTTTCACATAGGATCTCAGTTGACAGAACTTGACCCCATACGTGAAGCGGCAGAGATCGTTGCAGATATGATACGTTCACTTGAGGCGATAGATATTGAGCTGAAGTTTTTTGATGTAGGTGGTGGACTCGGAGTTAAGTATAAGGATGAGGTGACCATCGCGCCGTATGATTATGCACAAGCGATTTTGGGAACTTTAACAGGTCTTGATCTAACAGTGATCTGTGAGCCTGGAAGATTTATGACTGCAAATGCCGGCTATTTTTTAACAAAAGTGTTGTATGAAAAAGAGAATCAGGAGAAAAGATTTGTGATCGTCGATGGTGCCATGAATGATCTGCTTCGTCCTTCTCTTTACAATGCCTACCATAAGATCGAAGCAATCAACAAAAGTGATGAACAACCAACACAAGCAGATGTGGTTGGACCTGTTTGTGAAAGTGGAGACTTCTTGGCAAAAGACTATCCGCTGCCACCGCTAGAGCACAATGATTTGTTGGTTGTTCACAGTGCGGGAGCTTATGGTTTTGGAATGGGAAGTAATTACAATACACGGGGAAGAAGTGCTGAAGTGGCCCTAGAAAATGGTGCTGAGAGGCTTATTAGAAGAAGAGAGACTTTTGATGATCTTGTGGCATTGGAATTAGAGTATTTAAACAAATAATTTCAAAAGGGAAGTGTAGTTGTATTTCATAGATGTTCAGGGAACTTTGATCAGTGACAGCGATAAATTACCGATACGCGGCAGTATAGAGTTTATCGATAAGCTTAATGAGAGAAATATGCCCTATATGATTGTGACCAACAATACAAAAAAACCCTCAAAGGTTTTTTATGAGTACCTGCAATCACTTGGATTTCATTTTGATTTCTCTCATTACCTGGATCCTTTGATGCTGCTTGAATCTCGTGTTTTAAAAGATGGCGTTGCTGCCTATGGAGCCAAAGAGTTTGTAAATGTTTTACAAACCATGGGCTACAGGCTTGATTATACAGATCCAAAAACAGTGCTTATAGCCATAAAAGAAGATTTTATGCCTGATGAGTATGCACAGATGATAGAGTTTTTGTTAAACGGTGCATCATTGGTAGGGATGCATGAAACATCGAT
>JALUKO010000171.1 GCA_027056525.1 Helicobacteraceae bacterium
GCACATATAAATTCGCCGGCTTCCATGTTCGGGCATACTTTTTTAAGGATTAACTCCTCTTACGAGTCAAGACTTCTCTCTTATGCCATTAACTATGCAGCTGATGCGAACCCTGATGATACCAATGCCGTTATATTTGCCATTAAAGGTCTTTTTGGCGGCTATTATGGAAAATACTCTCTGCTTCCGTATTATGAAAAGCTCAAAGAGTATAGAGATACCGAACAAAGAGATATCTGGGAGTATGACCTTGATCTCAACGAAACAGAAGTACTAAAGATGGTGAGGCATATTTGGGAACTTAACGGTACACATTCTGATTATTATTTTTTTACAGAAAACTGCTCTTACAATATGCTTTGGCTCATTGAACTTGCACGACCGAGTATCCACTTACGGGAGCATTTTCACTACGATGTAATACCCCTCGAAACTGTGCATGCTGCCAAACTTGAACATATCATCGAAAAAGATCACTACAGACCTTCTAAAAGAACCATACTTCTCAAATATGAGGATCTTATACAACAGAAGTATATTCATATGCCAAAAGATCTGCTTACTTCTAAAGTAGCACTACAAGATTTTTTAGATGATAGAGCGATAGATATGCAACAAAAGATGTATATATTGGAAGCTTCCATTGAATACCTTGAATACTCTTTTAGTAAAAATACAATGGATAAAAAAAAGTACCTGAAGCTTTTTCACAATCTCTCTAAAGAGAGAGCTTCGCTTGGCAAAGGAAAGAAGCTTCATATAAAAGTGCCCCCAAACCCCATAGAAAGTCACAGAGCCGTTCGTCTTACATTGGGCGGCGGAGTTAGAGAAGACACAGGGAGTATGTTTTTGGGTATTCGCCCTGCCTATCATGATATCGAAGACAGCAGTTACGGATTTTTAAGAGGTACACAGATAGAGTTTTTAGATTTTCTTGCCTCCTACACAGACGGCTCACTGGATGTTGAACATCTGAGTATCATCTCTATAGTCTCTCTGGCTCAAAGAACAGAATTTTTTGATTCTTTATCTTGGAGAACAAAATTTGGATGGGATAAAAACTACCTTGATAACGATACGAACTTTATTGGAAGCGTTGGAGTGGGTTATAGTTGGGGAAATAAATTTGCCTATATATACATGATAGCAGATCCTCTGTTTTATCACTCTAAAGATGGTTTTGTCTCAGCGCTGGGTGCGAGTGCCGGTGTGGTTATTGACAAATACTCTTTTATGAACACAAATCTGGAAGCCACCCGCAGATTTTATGATGACGGAAGCAAACAAACTTTGATTCATGCTTCACAAAACTTTAGAACTTCTCAAAATACGCAACTCTCATTCAAATATGACTTCAAGGGAAGAAAACATTTAGGATTGGGCACTAAAGAGGAGAGCTATCAAGCAGTACTGCACTACTATTTTTAAATACACTATTTTAAAGCTTACATCAACTCAAATATATAGCCCTCTTTGATTTTTTTCATAGTGTACTTATAGTACCCGTCGAGCTCAACTACCACTCTGTAGTAGTTTGAGTGATTCCCCACTCTTATCTGGGTAAATATATTTTTTGGAAGATCTTTTACATAGCTTTTAAAGCTGGCATCTCTTTGAAAATCTATAACAATCCTATGTGGTTGTACAAGCAAAAAGTTTCTAAGCATTGTATCGTTCGTTATTATTTTCAAAGTTTTAGCGTTCGTGAAAAATGTAGCAAACTTTACAGAAGCTACTTTTTTAAAAACCTGTTTCTTTTTGGCTCTGTTTTTTATTTTTTGCTCAGTATAACTCTGAGAAATAAATATCGGCAGATGCCAATCGACAGCGTTGTCAAGTTCTATGCTTTTACTCTCGATAGAGCCATCAAGATTTTTATACTCTATGGTTACTTTTTTTAAAACTCTTGCTTGTGGAGGAAGAGCTATGGTAGCTCTTTTAAGTGCTTGAATGTTTTGACTTTCGTTACTTGTAAAGGGGATGTCTTTTTCACCTTTAGCCGGAAAAAAAGGATTTTCACGAGCTTCAAGAGTAAACAGAAAAAAAAGTACAACAAGTAAAACTTTAATCAAAATTACTCCTAAAATTATTTATAGGTATTATATCAAAATATAAAAAGATCTTAGAAGTTTACTCGGCAGAGATCTCTTTTAACTCAAAGTACTCTCTTTGAAGCTCGGCATTTTCATTTTTTAACCGATACACTTCACTTTGCAGATAGTCTTCATAATCTTGCAGACCAAACAGTACCTCTAAAGAGGAGGTTCCATAAAGCAAAACCCCCAAATAGATACCAAGCGCTAAAACAATGAGCAATAATGAAAAAAACTTACCAAGAGAAAGTCCTAGGTATTTTTGCGTAATACTTTGACCCTCATCTATCTCTTCGTAGAGTTCCTCTTTATTCATTACTCTCTATGCCAAACAGACTAGTTAAAAAGAGCAGAACCTAAGTACTCACCATACACAACTTCATTTTCAATCTCTAAAAGGCGGTTATATTTGGCAGTTCTCTCACCACGTGCAGTTGAACCTGTTTTGATCTGTCCACAGTTCAGCGCTACTGCAAAATCAGCGATAAAAGCATCTTCACTCTCACCTGAACGGTGACTCATAACACAGGTGTAACCGTTTCTTTGCGCAAGGCGTACAGTAAGCATCGTTTCACTGACAGAACCGATTTGATTTGGTTTAATCAAAATCGAATTTGCAATCCCTTTTTGGATCCCTTCATTTAAAATATTTACATTGGTAACAAAGAGATCATCACCAACGATCTGAATCTTATCACCAAGCTTTTCAGTCATCAGCTTAAAGCCATCCCAATCATCTTCACTCAAACCATCCTCAATAGAAACGATTGGATATTTTGCACAGAGATCCGCATAGTACTCAACAAGCTCTGCGGAAGTTACAGTACGATTTTCAGAATCAAGTCTGTATCCACCCTCACACACCAATTCAGAAGCAGCAACATCTAACGCGATTGCTATTTGTTCACCCGCCTTATAGCCGGCTTTCTCAATAGCTTCCATGATGATCTGAATAGGCTCTTCGTTTGAGCTAAGATCCGGTGCAAAACCACCCTCATCACCAAGTGCCGTATTGTGATTTTTTGCTTTTAAAATAGCTTTTAGGTTGTGATACACCTCTGCAGAAGCTCTTAGGGATTCTGAAAAATCTTCAAAACCGATCGGCATAATCATATACTCTTGAAAATCTACAGAATTATCGGCATGACTTCCACCATTGATAATATTGAGCATAGGAGTAGGTATAGTCATGGCATTGGCTCCGCCAAGATAACGATAAAGAGGCATACCTAAACTTTTTGCAGCTGCACGAGCTACTGCCATGGAAACACCAAGGACTGCATTTGCACCCAAGTTACCATAGTTTTGTGTTCC
>JALUKO010000172.1 GCA_027056525.1 Helicobacteraceae bacterium
ACTCACTTCACAAATTTGGAACGGCAACACATCCGGCTTTGGCCAAAGCCATAGATCAGGTATATACGGCTTTAAATGCTTCTGATAATGATGATATCGTTTTTACATCATGTGCGACAGAGTCAAATAACTGGGTTTTAAAATCTGTTTTTAATGATCTTATTGTCAATGGAGATAAAAACCATATCGTAACAACAGAGGTAGAGCACCCTTCTATCCTTTCTGCATGTAAGTTTTTGGAAGAGGAGGGTGTGAAAGTAACATACCTTCCTGTTAATGAGCAGGGTATCGTAGAAGCACATACTGTGAAAAGTTTTATTACTGATAAAACAGCGCTTGTTTCTGTTATGTGGGCTTCCAATGAGACAGGTATGATTTTTCCTATTAAAGAGATTGGTGAGATCTGTAAAGAAAAAGGTGTACTTTTTCACTCTGATGGTGTGCAGGCAGTTGGAAAGATCCCTGTAGATCTGCAAGATGTGCATGTTGATTTTGTTTCTATGTCCGCACACAAGTTTCATGGTCCAAAAGGGATAGGCGCTTTATATATTAAAGACTCTCAACCACTTACACCACTGCTTCATGGCGGTGAGCATATGGGTGGACGCCGCTCAGGTACGCTCAATGTTCCTTATATTGTGGGTATGGGTAAGGCGATCGAGCTTGCTACTACAAATATCGAAGAAACAATGGCAAAAATCAGAGCAAAGCGTGATCGTTTGGAAGATGAACTTCTCAAACTTAGTGATACTTTTGTCGTTGGCGAAAGAGAAAACCGTACACCAAATACTATCCTTATCTCTATTCGCGGAGTGGAAGGTGAAGGTATGTTATGGGATCTTAACAACGGTGAGATCGGTGCTTCGACAGGTTCGGCATGTGCAAGTGAAGACTTGGAAGCAAATACGGTTATGCTTGCAATAGGAGCTGATAATGAGCTTGCTCATACGGGTATCCGTTTAAGCCTTTCACGCTTTACGACTGATGCAGAGATCGATTATACTATTGCACATTTTAAAAGTGCGGTTGAGAGACTTCGTGCAATTTCAAGTTCCTTTGCAAAACAGGCTCCAACACCGGGTGGAGAGGTTCAAGAGTGTGAACTGCACCACCACTAATTAGAAAAATTATGAAATACAATTAAGGAATATACTATGGCAAAAGATGATTTATTAGGCGCCTCTTTATGGGATGCGTACTCTAACAAAGTAACAACACTGATGAACAACCCTAAGCATCAGGGTGAGATTTTTCAAAGTGAAGCTGAGAAGCGTGGGCACAAACTGATCGTTGCGGATTTTGGTGCCGAGAGTTGTGGAGATGCGGTGCGTTTGTACTGGGAGATCGATCCTGAGACAGATATAATCGTAGATTCAAAATTTAAAAGTTTTGGTTGTGGTACGGCGATCGCATCGAGTGATGTTATGACGGAACTTTGTATAGGCAAAACAGTACAAGAAGCGGTAAAAATTACCAACATCGATGTGGAGTTTGCTTTGCGTGATGATCCGGATACTCCGGCAGTTCCACCACAAAAGATGCACTGTTCCGTTATGGCGTATGATGTTATTAAAAAAGCAGCAGGTCTTTACCTCGGTGTTGAATCTGAGAGTTTTGAAGATGAGATCATTGTGTGTGAATGTGCACGTGTAAGTTTAAAAACACTTCAAGAGGTGATCAAGCTGAATGATCTCAAAACCATCGAAGAGATCACGGACTACACAAAAGCGGGTGGCTTTTGTAAGTCTTGTATTAAACCGGGTGGACATGAAGCTCGTGAATACTACCTTGTAGATATCCTGGCAGACACACGCCGTGAGATGGATGAAGAAAAAATGAAAGCTGCCGCAGATGCCGGTAATGCAGGTGATTTTGAAAACATGACACTTGTACAGCAGATCAAGGCGGTTGATGCAGTGATCGATGAGAATGTACGCCAGTTCCTTGTGATGGATGGTGGAGATATGGAAGTGATCGACATCAAGAAAAGTGATGATTATATTGACATCTATATCCGCTACTTGGGTGCGTGTAACGGTTGTGCCTCTTCAGCAACGGGAACACTGTATGCGATTGAGTCAACACTCAAAGAGAAACTCTCTTCTAAGATAAGAGTACTTCCAATATAAACTACAAAGAGTCTTCTCCTTGCTCTTTGTATATGTATAAGTTTTAGTGCTTTGGCTCTTTGATATATTTGAACCTGACAAAGCACATCCATTCGCGTGCATCTGATCTTTCACAGTTACAACCGACATTCATATCTTGAACATTGTAGTTCTCTCTCGCTATTTGTTTTGCCATCAGGCATGCTTCTCTTTTATGCTGGGCACTTGCACGCTCAAGCCCATCAACTAAAGTGGACTGGGCAAATAAAATTGTTGTTATCATAAGGAATATCACTGTTTTCATAGAGAGATTTTACATAAGAGTTGCTATACTCCTGCTTATGAAAAAGATTGAGTATATAGAACTTGGGGCTACTTTATTTGTTCCTGCCACACATAAAAACCTGAGTGAAATTATTTGTGCGCAGAAGTATCCACAGCTTAGAAGTGTGGTTATCGACACAGAAGACGGGATAAACAAAGAAGCGCTTGAGGATGCTTTAGTGCAGATACAAAAAGTTTTGTATAGTTTGAATCGCTCTGAGCTTTTTGTTTTTATCCGTCCGCGTAATCCGCAAGTTTTAAAACAGCTGCTTGATTATGAGGGTATTGAGAAGATTGAAGGTTTTGTCCTTCCAAAATTCTCCCTTGAGAATGGGTTTGAGTATGTACAACTTCTCAAAGAGAGACCTTTTTATATGATGCCAAGTATTGAGGGGAGGGAGCTTTTTGAGCATGACAAACTTCTGAAGCTTAGAGAGCTTCTGCTGCAACATAAAAGTAAAATTTTGCTCATACGTTTTGGTTTGGAAGATATGTTGGGGGTGCTTGGCATGAGGCGAAAATGCGAAGATAGTATTTTTGATATTGCTGTAACTTCCAGCATTGTGGGAAATTTTATCGCGATATTTAAGAGCGTGGGTTTTGCTGTAAGTGGTGGTGTGTATCCCTGTTTCCAAGAAAAGGAGGGTTTCATAAAAGATCTCAAGCGAGACCTGTACGAGGGGCTCTTTAGTAAAACCATTATCCATCCTGATCAGATTGAACCGGCACATCAGGTGTACAAAGTCACGCAAGAAGAACTCCAAGAAGCTTTAGAGATCGCGCAAAGTTCAGAAGCTGTCTTTGCACAAAATAGTAAAATGGCTGAGAGCTCTACAATGTTACCGTGGGCTACAACTATCATCAAAAGAGCCGCTGTTTACGGGGTAAATTAAGTAAATATGTGATATATCATATAAGTAAATATTTTATTATTGTGGAAATCAGATGAAAAATGCTTATATTGGAAGACAGCCGATCCTTGATGCAAATGGTAAACTTTTTGCCTACGAAGTCCTATACCGTGATTCAAAAGAGGGGGCTCATGTAACCAATGATCGATATGCAAGTGCAGCGGTTATTAACAATATTTTAAACAGGTTTGGCACAGAAGCTCTTCTTGGCGGACGTAGAGCATTTATAAAGATCGATGAGAAGTTTTTGCTGAATGATTTGATCTTCTCCATACCCAATGAATTTTTTGTTTTTTCCCTTTTGGAGAGTGTTGAGATGAATGAAAGGGTTGTTGAAAGATTGCAACAACTCAAAGAAAGAGGTTTTATCCTTGCCATCAACGATACCGCCTTGGATGAGGCGATACTTCAAACATACAGTGAGGTCTTGAGGGAACTCTCTTATATTAAAATCAATACCAACACCTGCTTAAATGCCCAAGGTAAAGAGAGCATAAGAAAATTAAAATCCTTTGGTCTTGAGATTATCTGTACACAGATAGAAGATGATGAGCATTATTCTCTGGCAAAAGATTTTGGCTGTTCTTTGTTTCAGGGCTATTTCTTTGCAAAACCAAAGATCATCCAAAATAAAAGATGTGACGCCAATCAGCTCAATGTTATCAAGCTCTATAACCTGCTACTGCAAGATGCTGATATTGATGAGATTACGAGTGAGTTTGAGAAAAACCATGTGATCGCCTTTCAGCTTTTACAGTTTATAAACTCAGGTGCATTTCATTTTAAAAACAGGATCTCTTCCATCCACCATATCTTAACGCTCATGGGAAGGATCCCTTTGGCTCAATGGCTTATGCTGATGATCTATTCAAAATCAGTTTCACGGGATGAAGAGTATTCTCCTCTGCTACTTATGGCTATCAACCGTACACGCTTGATGCAAAATATGTTAAAGATCATTCAACCCGATGCTCAGAGAAATGCACTCGGTGAAGCATATTTTGTGGGGATACTCTCTTTGATGGATACGGTCTTCTCAGTTGAACTGAAGCATATTTTAGAGCATATGTGCATCTCAGAAGCGGTCTCCAATGCTCTTTTAAAAGAGGAAGGTATATTGGGGGAGTTGTATATCCTGGTGCGTGATATTGAAGATTTTAACACGCAAGCCATTGAAGATTTTGCCCTTAAACATAAAGTAGAACTTGAGAAGATCAATAGCGCAGTTATGGAGAGTATAGAGCATGTAAATGATTTTGAGCAATCATACCATGCGAGCTAGAATGCAGCTCAAAGAGGTGCAAAGCTTTGATAGTGAGGAACTTTCAATATACAAAAGTTTACGGGAGAGTGCTTTTGGTGATGACAACAGTTTTATCGCGGATTCTCCCAAGGTTGTGAACAAACTCTTAGAAGGCGATCTTGAGGTTAAAAGTATTTTGGCAACTTCTGAGTACTACGAAAAGTTTTACGAACTTCTTTTACACAAAGATATACCGACACTTTATGTTGCTACAAAAGAGATGATGCAAAGTATAGTGGGGCATACAGTACATCACAATGTTATGATGCATGCCATTCGTCCACAACACAACACTCTCGAAGATCTTGGTGAGCATATCATTATGCTTGATGAGATCACTTCGACACAAAATATAGGCTCAATCGCCAGAAGTGCAGCGGCTCTTGGGGTGGACTCCTACCTGCTTCCAAAACAGGGTCCCCACCCTTATGCAAGAAGAGCCATACGTGTCTCTATGGGTTACACAGGAAAGCTCAAAATCCATACATATGATGATATTATCAGCGTGATAAAAACACTTCAAGGTTTTGGCTATCGTGTTTTTGCAGCAGAGCTTAGTGAAGATGCGACTATGCTATGTGAAGTAAAAGTACCTCAAAAATGGGTGTTGCTTATGGGGCATGAGGGCAAAGGTATCTCACAAGAGGTACTTGAAGTATGTGATGAGGTTGTGAGCATAGAGATGCAAGAGGGTGTAAAAAGTTTCAATGTCGCAGTTGCGGCATCTATTATGATGTATCAGTTTAAAAACAGGTAGGCTAATTTTCTCTCGTTTGTCAGTAAAACATGGAAGCGAGCAATAATCAAGAAAATACATTGATAATAATATCAATTCATAGTATAATAAATAAAAAGTATTGATTAAAAAATATATAAAAAGTATAATCAATATATTTTATTGACAGGAGAGCTTATGTTGTTTCCCTATGGTAAAGTAGTCATAAATGAGGCTTTTTATGACCGACACGAAATCAGAACTTCCATTTATAAACTTTTAAAAGCTTCGCAGTCGTTTATGCTCAAAGCACCACGGCGCTATGGAAAAACTTCCCTTATAAAACAAACATTGCTTGATATTGACCAAGAACATTTCTATGTCGATTTTAGAAAGATACCAAGACTTGAAGTGTTTAACATGCAGTTGATGGAGTATATCTATGCTCAGATGGGGTTGCAGGGTGCTATAAAACAGATACAAGAAAATATTATAACTTTTTTAAAAACACATCGCACTACTGTAAAGGTTGATGTCGCTTTGTTTGAGGCATCGGTTGAGCTTTTTGCATCGGATAAACATGAGGAGGATAAGCTTGTTGTGATTTTAGAGCTTTTAGGAAAGCTTTCAAAAGAGTTAGACCATCCTCTGTATATTGTTTTTGATGAGTTTCAAGATGCCGTGAATATGAGCAGCAAGATAGATATCTATGAAGTGATGCGAGCAGAGATACAGCACCATGAAAATATCTGCTATATCTTTGCAGGTTCAAATATGACCATGATGACAACTATCTTTGAGACCAAGAGCGCACCGTTTTATAACTTTGCAAGAAAGCTTACATTGGCACCGTTTGAAAAAAGTGAACTTGGCAAAGAGATTATCAAGGCATTTCGAAGCAGGGGAGTCGTATTTGAAAATGATGTATTGTTAGATGCTCTTATCGATAGATGTGGAGGACATCCCGCAAACACTATGCTGGTTTTACAAATGGTAGAGTTTAAGATGCTCGATGAAGATATCAAAACAATCACACAGGCAATAATTGATGAGTGTTATCAAGCCGCACAGGAGGAGATGCATGATCTTGTGATGGAGTATCTCAAAGAGATGAGAACAAAAGAGCATCTGCATGATGTTATTTTTCGTATGGCCAATAATCAAAAGCAGGTTCTTGATCCTAGCTCACTGCAGCAAAAAAGAAAGTACTTGGTAGATATGGGACATCTGCGACATATCAGTAGAGGGGAGTATGAGATCATCGATAATTTTTTACGAGATGAGTTGATTGATGCGAGTTTTTTGGTGGTGTAAATTTTTAGTAATGTATATAGACACTCCCAAGCAGAGCATGCGAGGAAAACTTTTATGATGTATCGGTGTAAAAACAGAGTATAATTGCATATACAGATACAAAAAGGCTCAACAGAGTGAGTAATTCAAATTTTTCAAATCTTTCTTTATCACAAGAGATGCTAGATAACCTCGAGCAGATAGGCTATAAGCAGATGACACCCATACAACAAAAGAGTCTGCCTTTCATACTTGAGGGAAAAGATGTTATCGCGCAGGCAAAGACCGGAAGTGGTAAGACAGCAGCTTTTGGCATAGGGATTCTTAACAAACTGGATGTAAAAAACTTCAGGGTTCAGGCACTTGTGCTGTGTCCGACACGTGAACTCTCAGATCAGGTGGCAAAGGAGCTTCGGGTATTGGCTCGGTGTACACATAACATAAAGGTGCTCACACTGTGTGGAGGAAGTGCTTTTGGTCCGCAGCTTGGTTCCCTTCGCCACGGTGCCCATATAGTCGTAGGTACACCCGGAAGAATACTCAAGCATCTCAAAAAAAATACGCTCTCTTTAGAGAGTTTACAAACTCTTGTTTTTGATGAGGCAGATCGTATGCTTGATATGGGTTTTATTGAGGAGATTGAAGAGGTTTTGGAGTATGCACCTTCGCAAAGACAGACACTTCTTTTTTCCGCTACATATACAGATGAGATCATAACTATCAGCAACAGAGTGCAAAACAAGCCTCTAAGTGTCAAAACAACAACATATGAAAGCAGCAATAAGATACTTCAGAAGTTCTATAAAGCTTCAAATGGTGACAAAGTAGCCACTTTGGTGAAAATTTTTAGTACTTATAAACCTGAAAATGTTATAGTTTTTACTAATACTAAAATAGAAGCCAAAGAGTTGGCAGAATCTTTGCAAAGCAAGCAGATAGATGCTTTGGCAATACACGGTGACCTTGAGCAGTATGAGCGTAACGATGTTCTGGTTCAGTTTGCCAACAAAAGTTGTTCTGTTTTGGTAGCAACAGATGTAGCTGCCCGTGGGCTCGACATAAAAGAGCTCTCAATGGTGGTGAATTATGATCTGCCTCATTCTTCGGAGACATATATGCACCGTATAGGCAGAACGGGTCGGGCAGGTTGTGAAGGTGTAGCCCTGACGCTTTACATGGAAGATGAACTTCCAAACATACAAGAGTATCAGGGTGATGAGTATATTTTTGAATCTACAGATACTCTTGAGAGCGCAGAAGATTTTACTATGAAGCCCAAGTATGTTACTTTGGTCATAGAGGGCGGTAAAAAAGAGAAGCTCAGAGCAGGTGATATACTCGGTGCTCTAACGGGAGATATCGGACTTCAAGGATCGAGCATAGGTAAGATAGACATTTATGAACGTCAAAGCTATGTAGCCATAGAAAGTAGCGTTATAGAAGAGGCGTACAAGAAGCTTCAAAACTCAAAAATAAAAAGTAGAAAGTTCTCTACTTGGATATTGCAATAAAGGACAGATATATGGACAATGATGTTAGTTTTGCTCTGATTCAGAGTGTAATTGATTCTCAAGAAGCTCTGGTTGTTATCTTTAAGGGTTCCACACCGGTCATGACAAACAGAAGCTTCAACCGCTTTCTTGGAGTCTCCTCATGTGAACAGTTTGCGCAGAAGTGCGGAAACTTTGTAGATAGCTTTATCCCTCATCCATCGTACTTTCATAAAGAGAAGATGCCAAAAGATGCTGAGTGGTTTGAAGAGATACGCAAGCTTCCGGAAGTGGACAGAGTGGTTAGTATGATGACGAAAAACTATGAAGCTCGCGCTTTTGGTGTTACTTTGGAGCAGGCGATCGAAGATTATACGATAGCGACATTTACAGATATCACGGAGAGTCTCATTAAGCGTATTATGATTGAGAGTCATGCAAATATGGACGAAGAGAGTGGTGCGTATGCAAAAGAGTACTTTTTACAGATAGCCAGAAGTTATCAAGATGCTGCACTCTTCAATGAAAAGATCATCGGTGCCATCGAGATAGAGCTTGATGAGAGTACAGAGTATGAAGATCTCAAGAATTTTGTAGAGAGCTTTCAAAGAGGTACACGTCAGGATGATATGCTGATCCGTTGGCAGGACAAAGGGTTTTTGGTCGTATTTTTAGTAGATACCCAAACAAATGCACATCAGATGCTTACAAAACTGAAAAGTATGAGCAAAGCCCCTGCTATGAAAGAGTTCTCATATGATCTTAAGCTCTTTATTCAAGAAGACAAAGAGAGTGTTAAGTCTCTTATCAAACGTATAGAAGCATAGGTTTTATCCCTAGTCCATCCATCGTCTTGGATCATAGCCGTCAGTAGGACGGATAAGTTCTTTTTTTTCGAGCTTTTTAAGCATCGTAAAGGTGCTTTTCCCATCAACAGGGCTTTGCTCGTTATCGCTATATTTTTCAAAGCCAAACTTTTCATAAAAACTTACAGCGGGACTTTCTTGAATGACACTCACACTGATTTGATCATATTGGATTGCCGCTTCTTGTAAGAATTGCTCCATCATTGCGCTACCTATGTGCTTGTTTCTAAATTTGGGAAGTATACCCATCAGCATCACGGGGGTTTGCTCATTGACAAAGCCCTCAGCCTTATGATCTGAGTTGAGTCTTCTGCACCAGAGGGCTCCGGCTATTTCATTATTCACCAAAGCATACAAACCGAGATCTTTGGGGGTGAGTCCATAAAATTCATAGTATATTTTGAGTTTTTTAATCTCGCCTAGTTTTTTTTCAACTGTATCAAGACGCATCGCGAATGGAAGTATGTCTTGTACAATTTTTTGTTCGGATGATCGTAAAAAGTATAGTATAGGGTTCATAAACGCCATTATATCACACAAGCAACAAACATTTTGCTATACTAATAAACACGAGAGTTCTCAAAGGTTTGATATGGATATTGAATATATATATACAGTGGTTGGTGCTTTGATATTTATAGCTATAGTGATAGTAGTCTTAAAAAGTGATGTGAGTAAGCAGGTGCAAAGTAAAGAGGAAAAAAGGTACAAGATCATCAGCAACTATAAAGCACAGCTTAATAAAGAGCTTGGAGCATTACAAAATGATAAAGAGGCTTATATAGCGAAGAAGAACCAGCTTCTAAAAGTCTTTAGCGATGAACTGTCTCGCAACATATTTTTTGACAAAAGTGAAGTAAGTGAGATCATTATGGATCTTGCACAGGATACATAGCACTCTCTAAATCTTTGAGATCTTGTAGTACATTTCGTTCCCATCTTCCCTGATGGGAATGCCTACAGCAACATAGTTCAGCACTTTTTTATAAGGGGGAGGTAAAATACAACATTAAATCATAAAGGAAAATCACAAATGAGAAAAACAACACTCTCTTTACTCATAGCAGGAGTTGCCTCAACTGCTTTTGCTACAACAACCACAAACGAAGCATTAAAAGATATAAATGCAAACAGAGATGCAACCATCAATGTATATGGTGTAGGTGCAAAGATTGATAAAAATCAGGATAGTTCTGCTGGTGCAGGTATTATGTATGATAGTGAGGTTTTAAAGGTAAAGTTAGAGGGGACAAGTGATTTTGTTAAGACTGGTGCAGTTTTAAAGCCTAAGTTCACTCTCATTAAAAAAGTACCCAGTAAACATGCCGAAGTTGTCACAAAAGCACTTGTTGAAATGTTGCAACCGATTAAAGCTCTCACACATACAATTACAAGTGACAACGGTAAAGAGTTTG
>JALUKO010000173.1 GCA_027056525.1 Helicobacteraceae bacterium
CAACCTCAAGTCTTGAAGCATTCATCCCAAGAGGATCTTCTATAAAGTCCTGATCATCAACTCTAAAGTTAAAAGGAAGTGCATGAAGTACTTCGTACTCATTTGGAATATTGGCATTATACAAAGAGGTATGCATAACACGTTCAATCTCTTTAATACTGATCTCTTTGTTTGGAATATTGACAATACCGTTTGAGTTTAAGCTTTTTGTATAGGCTCCGGAGATCGTAACAACAGCACTTTTTACATCACTTCCTGAGACCCGTTTTGCATCTGATACAGCTGCTTTTATAGATTTGGAAGCAAGCTCAATATTTGTAATGCTTCCCTTTTTTAAACCTTGTGCTTTGGTTGTTCCGGCACCGGTTATGAGAACTGAATCATCATCATTAATCTGAGCTGTGATAGCACAAATTTTAGTAGAGCCAATATCTATGGCTAAAACGGTTCTACTCAATTTAGAGTCCTTGAATAAATATCTCTGTTTGGTACTTGTTATTTAGGTTTTTGATCAGACCCTCATAGAACATAGTACTTTTGATTTTGGCAATTGTATCGTCTTGCTTGATCTGGTCTTTGTTTAGCAATTTTTGTTCCAGTATGTTATAAAGAACGATCGTTGAATCATTCACTGGGATAAAGCCTCTTTTTTTATCTTGCATGAAAAGTTGAACAAGGAAGTTGTTGGCATTTTCAATACTCATGTCGGTAAGTTTAACAGCGTCTGTATTTGTGATAAAGTCTGTTGTCTCTCCTGTAAATGTCGCAAGCGAATTTTGTGCAAGTTCAAGAAGTTTCTCTTTCTTTTTTTGTGCGACATATAAAGGGAGTACAAGTGCTTTTGCCTGTGCATATGACTTTGGTTCAGAAGGTATCACTCTTATAAGCTCGATTATATAGTAGTTTCCATCAACTTGTACGGGTTTCATGAAAGGAGCAACCAACGAGAGCTTAGAGACTTTTTGTAAAGTTTCGTCGTTAAAGGGATTGTTAGAAGTGGAGATAGTAGCACTTTGTATATTTGCATCAGTTGCAAGTTTACCTTTTTTGTAGGCTATGTAAGTTCTCAGAGCTGCATCTTTGGTTGCTTTTGCATCGAGCTCTTTGATAACATCCGGTTTTGCTTTATCCAAAGGCAGGATTTTCCCCTCAGCATCTTTAAAATGAGTTTTGTTATTTGTGTAATATTCACTTATTTTTGTATCATCATATGTTTTGGAAACAGGTTTTTGTTGAATGTATTTGATTTCATACAATACTTCTGTCATAAAATCTTGTTGCTTGCTCTGCCAAAAAGGTTTTAAAGATTTATCTGAAGTGTCAACACTTATTTGCTCATCTGTGAGAACCTTATAGTTGATTTTATCAGCGATACTCATAACCGTGTTTAAAATCTTGTACTCGTTTTTGTTTGCTTCTTTTGGAAGAAGATTAAAGGTTTTTTGAATGAGAAGCTCTTTTCTAAGATCCTCTTCATACTCTTTAATCGTCATATTGTTTCTGCTAAGCACCTGCTTGTATATATCTTTGTCAAAGACACCCTCTTTGTTAAAGAAATACTCTTGAGATTTTATCTCTTTAAGCAGCTCTTCGTCTGTTACACTCAGATCATAAGACTCTGCAAGATTTAAAATGAGCGCTTGCTCTGTAAGTTGTTTCAGTGCCTGAGCTTGAAGACCAAAACTTTTTGCTTTTTCTTCATCAAAGTCACCTTGAAACATTTGATTGTACTGGTTATAAAGTCGGGAGTATGATTTTTGAAGCTCTCCCATACTGATCTCAACATTGCCGACTTTTGCGACTGCACCTGCTTTATCCCCATAGCTGTACTGACCCCAGCCAACAAAACCGGCGCCGACAAAAGCGATTGTAGAGATCCAAATTGTAATTATGAGCCATTTTTTATGTCTCTGCATCCAAGTAATCATGTAAGTAAAAACCTTAAGTGTGATATTTATGAGTAATTCTATGTAAATTCCCCTTTAAACTTGATAAAGATTAACTCCATTTTTTACACTTTGTCGATATGATTCTATAAAGAGATTATTTAAGGCATATTTTATGAGAAATGTAGAGTTGAAAAACAGAGACCTTGATGTGTTGTGGCATCCATGCACACAGATGAAAGATCATGAAACCTTGCCACTCATCCCCATAAAGAAAGCTCATGGAGTTTATCTGGAAGATTTTGAGGGAAATCGCTATATTGATGCTATCAGTAGTTGGTGGGTCAATATGTTTGGGCATACAAATGAGTATATCAACACTAAGATCAAAGAACAGCTAGATACACTTGAACATGTGATACTTGCCGGTTTTACTCATGAGCAGGTTGTTAGACTCTCAGAAAGACTCGTAGCACTGACTCCAGAGGGTTTAGAGAAGTGTTTTTATTCGGATAATGGTTCAAGCGCGGTTGAAGTCGCTTTGAAAATGAGTTATCATGCACATAAAAATGACGGTGACAAAGATAAAAATATTTTCGTTTCACTTACCAACTCCTATCATGGAGAAACCATAGGCGCGCTTAGTGTCGGTGATGTAGAACTTTATAAAGATACTTATGAGCCACTTTTACTTAGGACTATACAAACTCCTGTACCAGAAGATATGACGCAAGAGAGTGCAGAAGCAGCGGCTGATGCATTTGGGAAGCTTTGTGCTGAAAAAGCAGATAAGATAAGTGCCATTATACTCGAACCTCTTATTCAGGGGGCAGGGTATATGCATATGTATCATCCCCGTTATTTGGTACTTGTTCGTGAAATTTGCAGTAAATACAATGTTCATCTTATTGCAGATGAAGTGATGGTTGGCTTTGGAAGAACAGGCAAACTTTTTGCTTGTGAACACGCAAACATAACGCCTGATTTTTTAGTGCTTTCAAAGGGTTTAACCGGAGGGTATTTACCCCTTTCAGTTGTTTTAACAAGTAATGAAATATATCAAAAATTTTATTGTGATTATAGTGAATATAAAGCATTTTTACACTCTCACTCTTATACAGGGAACGCTTTAGCATGTAGTGCGGCAAATGCAACTTTGGATATTTTTGAAAATGAAAATATTATAGAAAAAAACAAACTTACGGCAAAATATATGGGTGAAAAACTCCAAAAATTTAAAACACTTAAAAATGTAGCTTCAATAAGGCAAACAGGTATGGTGTGTGTGGTGGAGCTTCAAGGGTATGATGCAAAGGAAAGAGTAGGTTTACAAGTGTACCAGTATGGTTTAGACCATGGTGTTCTTTTGAGACCACTTGGGCATATCATTTATTTTATGCCTCCGTATGTGATCACGCATGAAGAGGTAGACACTATGATGGAGGTTGCTTATAGTGCTATTTGTGCACT
>JALUKO010000174.1 GCA_027056525.1 Helicobacteraceae bacterium
TATGACACACTAAACAAAGCTCATGAGAAAGAGCTTCTGGAAGAAGGGTTTGTATATGATCTACAATACCTAAGTGCGGATTATTAGCAGCTTTTTCTTTGAGGTGATGTGTGATCTGATCCTCGTTTAGTCCCTTGGTTAAGTTTAGCAGAAGTGGTACTTCTGTATATTTTTCCAAAAGGGGTGTTATCTCTCTAGCAAAGTCCAGCACTACAGGACCACGAATACCATTTTTTGTAAATATTAAATCACCCTGGGCACGAAGCTTTTTGTGTTTTTTTAATGCAACCCTCAGCTGCACTTTTGCTATGGTGTCGGCGCGACAAGAAGCAACCCACTTCTCTTTTGTTTTAAGAGGCATCATCGCCGGATGTAGAGAGGTTGTCGTGTGCCCAAGTTTTTGAGCCATTACAAATCCATCACCCTCAGCCCCAAGGGTTGGGTAGCCTAAGCCCCCTGTTGCAAGTACGACAGAGTCTGAGTAAAAGCTTGTATCTTGTGTCTTGACCCCGATAATCGCGTTGTTGTGTTCTAAGATGTTTTCAACTTTTTGTGAACACTTGATGACAATACGAAGTTTGTGCATCTCCTTTTTCAGAGCTTCTATAATACTGAGGGAACTATGTGAAGTAGGAAATACCCTGTATCCATCAGGGGCATGTGTCTCAACTCCGATATCCTTGAAAAACGCAATCAGCTCACGGGAGTTAAACATCTCAAGGGCATCTCTCATAAAGCGACCCTCTTTGCCAAAACGGTTCATAAACTCCTCATTTTCAAGGGTATTGGTAAGGTTACAGCGTCCGCCACCCGTTGCCTTGAGCTTTGAAGCGATATGGGGAAGTTTTTCAAGTACAAGTACTTTTTTTGTTTCTCTTGCGGCAACGATCGCTGCCATAATTCCGGCTGCTCCCGCACCAATAACAATAAGATCATATTGAGCGCTCAAATAAACTTCCTTTTTTGTAATTGTAGTATAATTGCGATTATTTTTAGGTTGGTGCCATTGCAAACACTTGTTTCAAACCGGATGAAATGTTATTCATGCTATAGACCCCTAACGTTTTGTATGTGTCCCCATATACAAAAGGTACAAACAAAAACAAAGTTTGTTATACTGATGCACCCAAAAGAGTTTAAAAAAGTTAAAAACGGAACGGGACATTTTACACACCTCTCTTTGCCAAACTCTGAGCTGTATATAGGCATAGATTTTACAAATCATCAAAAGATTAATGAGATCATAGCAACTCATGAGAGCTTTGTGCTGTACCCTTCTAAAAACTCTATCAATCTCTCTGAGCGCTCTATTGCTACTACGCAGGAAAAAAAAGATATTGCCATTTTTTTGATCGATGCAACATGGGCATGTTCTGTTAAAATGTTACGAGAGAGCAAAAACCTACAGTGTTTGAAAAAAGTGAGTTTCGAAAATACTCAGTTATCTCAATTTAAGATTAAAGAACAACCGGCAGAATACTGTCTTTCAACCATAGAATCAACTTTAAAAGTTTTAGAATTGCTCAACACATGGAAGCTGGAAACTATAGAAAAAAAAGATCTACAAAACTTTCTAAACCCCTTTTACAAGATGATAGAGCTACAAATCAAATGTATTGAAGATCCAAAAAGCAATGCCGTACGCTATAGAAAAAAACGATAATGATAATAATTATAGATAATAAGTGATAAAAATGTTATAACAAAATTCGTTAACCGTTTGTTAACTTTTTATGCTACAATTCACCAACATATAAAAAAATATTATAAGGATATTTACAATGAAAATAAGTAAATTACTTGCTGGAACGGTTACAGCAACACTATTGAGTACAGCGCTTTTAGCTGGTGGACACGGAACGCATTGGGGTTACACAGGACATGAAGGACCTGCAAATTGGGGTAGTCTTTCAGCAGATTACAGTCTTTGTAAAGATGGTAAAACACAGTCTCCAATCAACATCAACAAAAGTGTTACTGTAGAAACTACTGGTTTAGAAAAGATCGGATTTGATTATAGTACGGGGATATCTTCTGTGATTAACAACGGTCATACTATTCAAGTTAATTTTGATAAAGGAAGCAGTATTACTATTGACGGGATTAAATTTCCGCTTATTCAGTTCCATTTCCATACGCCAAGTGAAAACCAAATCGATGGTAAAAACTTCCCACTAGAAGGTCACTTTGTTCATGCAACAAAAGATGGTTCTTTAGCTGTTGTTGCACTTATGTTTGAAGATGGTGCGCAAAACCCTTTTATCAAAAAAGTTTGGGCTAAAATGCCACACAAAGCAGGTGGAAAAAACCATATCAGTATCTCGGCTAAAGAGGTAAATGCTCTTTTACCAAAAGACAAATCATACTATAGATTTAGTGGTTCTTTAACTACTCCTCCTTGTTCTGAAGGTGTGAGATGGTTAGTTCTTAAAAACTATACTACTATCTCTAAAGATCAAGTAAAAGAGTTTTCTGATTTGATGCATGGTGCAAATAACAGACCTGTTCAGCCTATTAACGCTAGAAAGGTTATGCAGTAAGCATGACTTACTTTCCCTCTTTTAGAGGGAGGTGTTTTAATTATCTTATTTATTGAACATAACAGAACCGAGTCTCACCATGTTGGAACCGCACTCGATCGCTAGTTCAAAATCACCACTCATACCCATAGAACAGATAGTAGCACCCTCTAAAGATTTATATATCTCATAAGTTGTTTCAAAACTTTTTTTCACTTCATCTTTGTTGTCAGTATGTGCACCGATGCTCATAACACCTTTAAGGTTGATATTTGGACATTCATCTTTTATTTTTTGATACATTTCAGAGGCAACTTCTGGCATGAAACCATGTTTTGAATCTTCTTTCGCAGAATTTATCTGCATAAGAGCATCGAGTGTCATATCTCTTGTTTTGAGCTTTTTTTGGAGTTCTTGAGCCAACTCTAGGGAGTCAAGTGCATGGAAGAGAGCAGGGTTGATATCTAAAAGGTTATTGATTTTATTTTTTTGCAGGTTACCCACAAAGTGCCACTCCAACGGTAACTCTTCAAGCTCTTTTGATTTTTCACGAAGATCTTGAACCTTGTTTTCGCCAAAAGCACGTTGTCCGATATTGTAAAGTTTTTTGATCTCATCTGCTGTAGAGTATTTACTGATAGCAACGATCTTGACTATGTGATATTCACTCACTTTTAACCTTGCTGTCTCAACACGACGTACAACATCATCTATATGTATTTTATATTCAATTTCATTCATATGAATTCCTCATTTTATTGGTCTGTTTATATCATTGATAGATCTCTACTTTTTATATATTTTTTAGTACTTGGTAGGGATCTATTGTAAAG
>JALUKO010000175.1 GCA_027056525.1 Helicobacteraceae bacterium
ATTTTTATAGCTGATATGATGAGTATTATGGGCGGTATGATCGTTGCAAATATAAACCTTGCTATTACACCGGAGCTTTTTTTAGACAGACTGAGTGAAGTTGTAGCGGCAAAACATTTTTTTATTGGACTTCTTAAAGGACCGTTCTTTGCTTTTTTAATTGCAACTATCGGTATATACAGGGGTTTAATGGTGAAAAATGATACGCAAAGTATAGGGCTCAATACAACAAAGAGTGTGGTTGAGTCTATTTTTGCAGTGATAGTATGTGATGCGGTTTTCTCTGTATTATTTACTAATTTGGGTATATAATGAAAAGTGTAATCAAAGTACAAGATGTTAAAACTGTTTTTGGTCAAAAGGTGGTGCATGATGGACTGAATCTTCATGTTTTAGAGGGTGAGATATACGGTCTTTTGGGTCCTAGTGGTTGTGGGAAGACAACATTGTTACGTGAAATGGTTATGTTACAAAAATTCTCCGCGGGAACCATTGAGGTTTTAGGATTGAAAATTAACAATATCAGGCATAAAGATGCGCAAAGTTTGAGACGCCAGTGGGGTGTACTTTTTCAAGCAGGAGCATTGTTTTCCTCTTTGAACATAGCACAAAACATCGCGCTTCCTCTTGTAGAATATACAGATCTTTCTAAAAAAATGATAGATGAGATCGTAGCATTTAAAATCAATATAGTTGGTTTGAACTCAAGTGATGCGCTACTATACCCCTCTCAAATAAGTGGTGGGATGAAGAAAAAAGCTGCACTTGCACGCGCTTTGGCAATGGATCCAAAACTGTTGTTCTTGGATGAGCCGACAAGTGGACTTGACCCTATCTCGGCAAGAGAATTTGATGAGTTGATTTTACATCTTCGATCTCTGCTTGGGCTTAGTATTGTTATGGTTTCACATGATTTACAATCGATTTATGATACACTAGACCGTGTAGCAATTATAGACAATAAAAAAATCGCGTATGAAGGAACTCTCGATGAGGTTACTTCCGTAAAAAGCGAATTTATACAAACTTTTTTTAGGGCAAAGAATGAATAATCGGGTTAATTACACGGCAGTAGGGCTTATGGTTCTTTTTGGCTTGGTTTTAATGTTTGGATTTACCTACTGGTTATTAAAACCTTCTGCAAAAGAGGAAGTGAAAAAGTATAATATCTATTTTAATGAATCAGTGCTTGGTTTGAATCTGGATGCTCCGGTAAAATACAGAGGAATTAATGTTGGAAAGGTGACCCGCCTTAGAATCAACCCGAAAAACTCTGAGCAGGTTGAGGTTCAAATCAGCATCTTAAAATCAACCCCGATTAAGTCAAGTACTGTTGCAAAGCTTACTTCTCAAGGTATTACGGGTTTGAGCTATATTAACCTTTATCTTGGGGATAATGATGCTCCCCCTCTTGAAGCAAAACCCGGAGAGGAGTATCCTGTTATAAAAACAGAACCATCGTTTTTTGAGCGTTTTGAGAAGTCTCTTGGTACAGTTTCTACAAAACTTTCAAAAACGCTTTCTAAGACAGAAGAGCTTTTAGGTGATGAAAATCAAGAGCAGGTCACAATGCTTTTAACAAAAACAGCAGGTTTCATGCAAAGAATGGAAAAGCTTCTTGACGATAAAACCATAGGGCATTTTCAAAGTAGTATGAAAAACCTTGACAGTGCCACTGAGAAGTTTGACAAGATGGCTCCAAAAGTTGAAAACTTTATAGATAAAAGTGTTCTCTGGGAAGATAAAATTTCCACTTCGTTTGGTTCTATTATGAATAGTTATTTGGGAATACGTGCATCGATGGATGAGATAAAAAGAGCCGTAGCGAGTGGTGAGTTCAATGTCAAAGCGATCGCTGATGAAGTGGTGCCGACTATGAATGGCACTTTTTTGGAGATGCAGCAGCTTATGATAGAGTTGGAAAATACTCTCAACCATTATGAGAGAAGTCCAAGTGATATCCTTTTTAAAGAAGAGGCAATTAAAAAAGGTCCGGGCGAGGAGTAGATATGAGATATATATATGCGATAGTTTTAGTTTTTATAGTTTCTGGGTGTAGTGTCAAACAACCTCCTGTTACAAAATATGCTATAGAAGTAACAGTGTCACAGGATCTTCTAAAAGTTTCCAATGGATGTTTAGATAAAACGCTCAAAGTTGCCAAGGTGTTTTCCCCAACTACATTGATGAGTGAAGATATGGAATATACTGAGGGTAAAAATAAACTCTACAACTACACACAGGCACAATGGTATGAAGCTCCAAACCGTGCTCTTACCAAGGAGTTTACAGAGGCTTTACGAGAAGCACAGATATTTAAAAATGTGCAGGGGTATAAGTCTCATGGAAGAGCGGATTGGTTGCTGGAGATAACTCTGGAAGATTTTATGCAATATTTTGACAAAGATATAGCAAAGTCTTTTGTCAAAGTAAAATACAACTTGACCCTTATCGATATGAAAACTTCCAAAGTGATCAGTTCAAAAACATTTGAGCATACACATGATGCTAAAACACTAGATGCAAACGGTGGTGTTGAAGCACTGACAGAAGCACTTCGTGAAGCTTTCAGAGACAGCATGAACTGGATCAACGGGATTTGTCAATGATTACTGAGAAAGAGTATAAAAGCAGACGGGAGAGACTTTGTAAACAACTTCGTAAAAACTCTGTTGCAGTTTTGTTTGCTTCTGAAGTAAAAACCCGCTCTAATGATACCGAATATCCTTACAGACAAAACAGTAATTTTTACTACTTATGTGGTTTTACAGAAGATAATTCTGCTTTGATGTTTGTCAGAAAAAAGAGAAAAATTAAAACAATTTTATTTGTTGAAAAAAAAGATGAAGCACTTGAGCTGTGGCACGGAAAAAGAGTTGGTGAAGCAGAGGCAAAAAAACGCTTTTTAGTTGATGAGGTGCATAGTATAGAAAATTTTTCCCATATCTTAAAAACATATCTTCAAGATGCAAGATCTCTTTATTATGACTTTGATTTGCAATACAATAAAATAAAAATACTCAAAAGATATTCTAAAAATATAGCAACCATAAATAATGTAGCACTCCTCGTTCAGAAGATGCGACTTACAAAGTCAAAGTCAGAAGTGCGCTGCATACAACAAGCGATCAATATAACACAAGAAGCCCACCACAGAGTTATGAAGCTCAATAAACATCAGATGTATGAGTATGAACTTCAAGCAGAAGTAGAGTACACTTTTACAAAAAACGGTGCATACAGTGATGCTTACACATCCATTGTTGCGGGTGGTAATGCTGCAAATACACTTCATTATGTAAGTAATGACAAGCTTCTCAAAGAGGGAGAGCTTA
>JALUKO010000176.1 GCA_027056525.1 Helicobacteraceae bacterium
TAGATATCTCCTCTGTCAGTGCCATAGATGATGCAAATATCTATATTTTTGAAGCCGCTAAAGTGGATAAAGCGATATCTGCGAAGCTGAAAATTCTTTTTGAATCCAAATCACATCCTCTTATCTATTTCCTAATTGAGAAAGAGTATAACCTTATGCTTTTTCAGCTTGCTTTTTTGCTTAAGGTAAAAACACTCATAACGGCAAACCAAGATATAAACAAAGTAATCGCAAGAATGCATAATGAGTTGAAGATCCATGAAGATGAATATATACAAAGTATATTGGGTAAGACTATTGTAAAAACGCAAGATTTTATGCTCTTTAAAGATCATCGACTCTATTTGGCAAGTAAAAAACTGTATGAAGATTTTATGTGTAGAAACCTTGGTGAGATAGAAAAAAAGATCTGCTCACAACTTGATCTGGATAAGCTTCTCTCCTCCGATATGATAATGCAAAAGTCAATAGTTAATGATGCGAACCGTGACATAGAATTTCATGTGCAAAGCACAACAATCAATACTCAAAATGACAAGCTTTTACTTTTTGAACCCTACATAAGAACAAAATCATCACCGTCGAAACTTAGCTTTATTGCGAACAGGCTGAGTTTTATTGAGATGTTAAAAGATAAGATCATAGAAAAGAGTATTTCACAAAAACCACTTTCGATCATAACGATTGAGATAGAGAACATACAAAAACTTCAAATCGATCTCAGTGAGGAAGCGCTTCAAGAGCTTATAAAAGAGTTACTTCTAAAAGTTGAAGTGATGTTGGATAAGAAATTGATTCTAGCACAGTATAACAAAGATTTTTATGTGAGTCTTTTTGAAGATATCTCCTTTGAAAAACTTCAGGAAAAAGCACAAATTTTTCATACACAACTTATTAAGATCTTTGAAGAGAAGAAGTTTAGTCCCATGGTGGGCGTTTATGCCTTCAATATAAATGATTTTGAATTAAACAAGGTGTTGGGTACACTGAAAAATATTTTAGACAAGAGCCTTTCACAAAAAGAGATCAACAATGGTACGCTCAAGTATATAAACAGTGTTGATGCACATATGAATTCTGATGAAGCTATTATGGTTCTTTTAGAGTCAGCATTTACTAACAGAGTAGAATTTAAACTCTTTAACATCTACAAAGGGCTTTGTATCAACACATCTTCTAAGATCTTAAAAATGAAAGATGATCTGGTGTATGTAAAGTTTGAGCAACTCCAGGGTATTGTTATGAAACATGAGGGGGAAACTATCCTTCAGTCATCAAACTTCTCAAAAGATATCAGAGCAAAAGTTAAATATGTCAATCTGGAAAAAAGAATTGCTATATTGGAAAATTTTGAATTTTCAAAATCCAATGCCAATGAACGTCAATATAGCAGAGTGACCTGTTCAACAAGAACTCCTGTAGTGCTTTCTCATCTCAGCGGTACGGTAAATGGTGAAATACTTGATATATCAGTAAAGTCTATAGCAATGAAGACAAAAAATACAAGGGTATTGAAAAATATACAAGATGCAGAGATCACACTCTCGTTTGTGTTACCTACTCATACCAATGAAGATGGTTTTGTGCGTCTTGTTTTAAAAGCTAAGACAACATTTATCAACTGTCGTGATGATGGTGAATGTAAAGTTGTCTGTGATCTTTTAAAAGATGATGTCAGCGAATCGATACTTATGGAGTATATCTACCATAGACAAAAAGAGATCATTGTGGAAGTGAAAAAGATGGCTAAGTGGATTTAGCCATCTTTTTAAATAAACTGCTGAGCCAGCTTGGATAGATTTGCTTCATCCAAAGCACCCGATACTCTTTGCACCTCTTTACCCTCTTTAAAGACTATGATAGTCGGGATACTTCTGATACCAAATCGCGCGCCAAGGTTTTGCTCATTTTCGGTGTTAACTTTTGCGAACAAGGCTTTGAGCGGAAAGTTTTTGGCAGCTTTTTCAAAGTTTGGCGCCATCATCTGGCATGGTCCGCACCAAGGTGCCCAGAAATCCACTATGACAGGAAGATCACTGTTGATGATCACATCATCAAAGTTATTTTGGGTAAGTTCCATAGGTTTGGTCTCTAGCAGGGAGTGTTTACAGTTCCCGCAGTTTGCTTTTTTATAGGAATCTTTTTTAGGGACATTGTTGAGGCTTAAACAGTTTGGACATACTACTTTCATTTTTTCTCCTTAAAGCACTATTGGAAATACATACCCCTGACGGTAGATGTAGATCATTTTTTTATTGTTGTCTTGTGTAGCTTTTTGAAAATCTTTTATGTTTTTGATCTCTTGATTTTCAACCTGAATAATTATATCACCTTTTGCCAAATTCAAGCCGGCAGCTTCACTTAGCGGCTCTACTTCTGCTACAAGGACACCCTGTATATTTGCGCCAAGTTGTTGTTGGGTGAGCTTGCTTAGCGGTTGGAGTTTCATCCCCTTGTACTCAAAGCTGTTGGCGGCAAGTTTTACGACTTGAGATGCAAGTGTTACATCAACAGATTCTTTATTTTTATCTCTAAGAAAATAGATAGTAACTTTTTTCTCTGGAGTAAAGGAGCCGATTTTGTTTTTGAGCTCACTGGCACTCTCTATCTTATCATTATTGACGCCGATGATCAGATCACCTCTTTTAAGACCGGCTTTTTGTGCAGGGGTATCATCCTGTATGCCAGTAACTAGAGCACCATAGCTATGGTTATAAAATCGACTCATATCTTCATTGATATCTGAAATGCTTACACCAAGATAAGCACGGCTGTATCTGCCCTTTTCAATAAGCTGAGGTGCAATAGAGGCGACCATATTGGATGGTATGGCAAAACCTATACCGACATTGCCTCCACTTCTGGAAATAATAGCTGAATTAATACCTATGAGGTGCCCTGCAGAGTTTATAAGTGCCCCACCGGAGTTACCCGGATTTATAGAAGCATCGGTTTGTATGAAATTCTCATATTCTGCTATCCCCATACTTGATCTGCCCGTTGCTGAAACTATCCCTTGTGTGATCGTTTCTCCTACACCAAAAGGTGTTCCTATGGCAAATACGATATCGCCCACTTTGACATCATCTGAGTTGTAAAAAGTGATCGCTTGAAGCCCTTTTGCATCGATTTTGATGATGGCAAGATCACTCTTAGCATCTTTTCCTATCACTTTTGCATCGTACTCTTTTTTATCATCTTTAAGGGTAACCTTGATCTCATCGGCACCATCTACAACATGGTTGTTTGTTACTATATAACCGTTTGAGGATATAATCACCCCTGAGCCCAGGGATCGCTGAATTCTATCTTTTGGAACTCTTCCCTGTC
>JALUKO010000177.1 GCA_027056525.1 Helicobacteraceae bacterium
GCTCGGTAGTATCATCAATGGGTATGGCAGCAACTACTTCTTGATAGTTGAAATTTTTGGCAAATATTTCAAAAGAATTTTTCGCAAGAATAGTATATATGTAATAACCAAGATCAGTATGTTTTGTATGTAAGAGTTTTTTTATATCTTTATATTTGTAAAAAGAGATCACTTCTACATTATGTAAAAGTGTACGCTTGTAGATGCTCGGCTGTAAAAAAAGTTCTTGACACGATTTGCAAATGTGTGAAAAAGAGAAGTTTTCACACATAAGACACTTCAAATTAGTCCATTTTTAAAACCGACATAAAGGCTTCTTGTGGAAGTTGCACTTTTCCTATCGACTTCATACGTTTTTTACCGGCTTTTTGTTTTTCTAAAAGTTTACGTTTACGGGTAATATCACCACCGTAACATTTTGCAGTAACATTTTTGCCCATACTCTTAACGGTTTCACGAGCAATGACTTGATTACCAAGAGATGCTTGAACAGCTACTTCAAAAAGTTGACGAGGGATAAGTTCTTTCATATTTTTAACAAGTACACGACCGCGTTGTACAGCAGAGGTGCGAGGAACAATAATACTTAGTGCATCAACAACTTCCCCCGCCACTTTTACATCAAGTTTCACAAGATCACCCGCTTTAAACTCACTTGGTTCATAGTCAAAGGAAGCATACCCTTTTGAGATAGACTTGAGTGTATCGTAAAAATCTACTACGATCTCATTCATCGGAAGTGAGTACTCAAGCATGACTCTCTCTTCGTTAAGGTACGTCATCTTATCTTGAACACCACGCTTGTTAATAAGGAGGGTCATGATATTTCCAAGGTACTCACTTGGTGTGATCACCGTTGCTTTCACATAAGGTTCCTCAATACGGTCAATCTTTTGAACTTCCGGAAGTTCAGAAGGGTTTTGCACTTTTACAAGTGTTCCATCAGTCAAATATACATGATAGATAACTGAGGGAGCCGTAGCGATAAGATCAAGAGCAAATTCACGCTCTAGTCTCTCTTTGATCACTTCCATATGCAACATTCCAAGAAAACCAACACGGAAACCAAAACCAAGGGCTATGGAAGTTTCCGGCTCATAAGAGAGGGAAGAGTCGTTAAGCTTGAGTTTATCAAGTGCATCACGCAGATCTTCAAACTTGTCAGTATCTATAGGGTACAGACCTGCAAATACGAAAGGTTTTGCGGGTTCATAATCACCAACAGGCTCAGAAGTTGGATTTTTAGCATCAGTGATGGTGTCACCGACATTGACAACACTCACCTCTTTAAGTCCAAGAACGACTATGCCGATCTCACCTGCTTTTATGGAGTTAGTTTTGAGTTTTTTCAGAGGGTGTGGGTACATCAGGTCTAGTACCTGATGTTCTTCTGAATTGCTCATAAGTTTGACTGTCTGATTTTTCTTGATCTCACCGTCAAATACGCGAACCAAAGCGAGGGCACCGAGATACTGATCGAACCAGCTGTCATAGATGATAGCTTTTGTTGTAGCTTGAGGATCTCCTTGTGGAGCTGGAACTCTATCAACGATCGCATCAACAAGCTCACGGATACCTACGCCTGTTTTTGCACTTACTAAAACAGCGTCGGTTGCATCTATCCCTATACTTGTTTCTATCTCTTCTGCTACTTTATCGGGATCAGCTGCAGGAAGATCGATCTTGTTAATAACGGGAATAAGTTCAAGATTATTATCGAGTGCAAGATAAACATTTGCAATAGTCTGAGCTTCAACACCCTGCGCAGCGTCAACTATAAGAAGAGCACCATCAGAGGAGGCTAAAGACTTACTTACCTCGTATGAGAAGTCAACATGACCCGGTGTATCAATAAGGTTAAGAATATAATGTTCTCCATCTTTGACATAATCAAGTCTGACAGATTGAGCTTTGATAGTGATACCACGCTCTTGCTCTATGTCCATTGTATCCATCATCTGAGAGCTCATCTCTCTGTCACTTACTGAACCACACTCTTGAATAATACGGTCAGCGAGGGTGCTCTTCCCATGATCTATATGTGCAATAATAGAAAAATTTCTAATGTTTTTCAATGATATCCTTTTTTTTATGCAAAAAGTGAATTTACACTTTCGTTATGGTAAACCCTTCTAATAACTTCTGCAAAAAGTGGTGCTACGGTAAGCACTTTGATCTTTTTGCTTGGTTTACTCTCGAGTGTATTTGTGATGATAAGCTCATCAAGCTCACCGTTTTCAAGGTTTTCATACGCTTTACCACTTAAAACACCGTGTGTCGCACATGCCATGACACTGTTTGCTCCCTTGTTTTTAAGTGCAGTTGCTGCCTTGACCATAGTTCCGGCAGTATCAACCATATCGTCAATCATAATAACATCATACCCGTTAACATCACCAATAATATTCATCACTTCTGATTCATTGGCTTTTTCACGACGTTTGTCAACAATAACCATCTCAAGACCCATGCGTTTTGCAAAGTAACGAGCTCGAGCAACACCACCAATATCCGGAGAGGCTATCAGAGGTTTTTTAAGGTTTTTGCTTTTAATATACTGTTCAAAAGTGATAGAACCGTAAAGATTGTCAACAGGGATGTTGAAAAATCCTTGAATTTGACCTGCATGAAGATCGATAGTTACAACCCTGTCAATCCCTGCAGTTTCGTACATATCAGCTACCAGTTTTGCAGTGATTGGTACACGAGGAGCAGCTTTACGGTCTTGTCTTGCATAGCCGTAGTAGGGAACAACAGCAGTGATACTGCTAGCAGATGAACGACGTAAAGCATCTGTCATAATGAGAAGTTCCATTAAGTTGTCGTTTGATGGTGCACCGGTTGATTGTACAATAAACACATCTCGACCACGAACAGACTCAGCTATTTGTACTGATATCTCTCCATCACTAAACTTTTTCACATCAGCTTTTGCCAACGGAACATCTAAAATTCTACAAATTTCATTTGCAAAATCAACACTGGCACTTCCAGCAAAAATTTTATAACCACGCATGAGATCCCTTTTCGGAAAAATAAGTATGCGATTATACAAAAAGAGTGCTGAGGAGTTATTAAAATTTTGTAAATAAAAAAGTTAGAAGCTATATTCGCCGGATAAGAGGTAGGTATTTGCATACGAAAGGCTTGAAGTACCGATATTGCTATAGACTTCATTGATATAAGAAGCTCTGAGACCAAGGCGGTCATTGAGTGCATATTTGCTTGAGAGACTCCAACCGCCTTTATGTTTTTCATATAAATTATAGAGGGTGAATCCATTGTCTCTTACGGCATAGACCTGTTTGCCT
>JALUKO010000178.1 GCA_027056525.1 Helicobacteraceae bacterium
CGCAATAATTTCCGTCACACCCGGGAACTGTTCCCGCATCAGAAGCATTGTTAATCAAAAATTTAAAAAGATATTTTTTTCTTTTCTTGTTCAGTGAACTTTCAAACTTCTCCATAGCATCCGCAATATTTTTGTGCATATCCAAAAGGGGTGTCTTTGAGTTACTTTGTATATCTTCCCACTCCTCTGTGGTATGCATTCCGGCTCCGGCAAAAGGTCCGCCATGACATTGAACACACAGTTTTTTGTAAGCATTTAAGCCTTTTTTATTGTATGCCTGTAACTGTAAAAATGAAAAGGAAAGAAAAAGTAAAATAATGAAAGCTAATCTCATAACATTCTCCTTATGGAAGGGTAATGTTACGATTATATTATAAGTTATCTTAATATATTAAGAGTATTTCAAACTACTTGACAAGCGCTACGGCATCGATCTCAACAAGTGCATTTTTGGGCAAGGTTTTTACCGCAACCGTTGCACGAGCCGGTTTATGATCAGCAAATGCCTCTGCATAAACATCATTGACAACTGCAAAGTCATCCATAGAGTCTAAAAAGATGGTTGTTTTTATAACATCACCCATAGAACTTCCCGCTTCTTCTAAGACAGCCTGAAGATTTTTCAGTACCTGTTTTGTTTGGATCACAACATCATTTTCAAGCATAACACCCTCTGGCGTCAATGCGATTTGACCTGAAGTAAACACCATACCGTTTGCTACTACCGCTTGAGAATACGGTCCTATCGCCGAAGGGGCTTTCTCTGTTTGTACATATGTCATGTTATTTCTCTCCTTTGAATTTTCTTTTATATTCGACATCTACATCATCTATAAATGAGCTAAAATCTTGAACATCCCAGTATCCCAAGAAAGTATAGATCACCTCACCCTTTGGTGTTATGAAGTAGTGTCTTGGAACTCTTTTGCTTTTATATTTGCTTGGCAAAGAATCTTTGTCTCTGTTAATATGCAACAAAACATACTTTGCCTCAAGCTTTTGCATAACATCCTCATTAGATAATGTTGTGTTCTCAAACTTTCGGCACCATTTACAACTCTCAGAAGTGATAAGCATATAGACACTTTTATGCTCTTTTTGTGCCTTTTCAAGTGCCCCCTTATAGTCATTTGACCACTTTGTATCTGCACTTAGCAGCATTGATACCAACAATAATAACATTCCAAAATACTTCATAAATACTCCCTATTCCCACGTCTCAATGAGATGCTTAAAAACTTTGTAGAGTCCCTCAACCTCTTGGGGTGTTGTTCTCTCATTCACTGAGTGAATTGTATCATTTTTTACACCGAACTCTATGACATCTATACCAAACTGAGCCACAAATCTTGCATCAGAAGTACCACCTGCCGTGGAGTGTTTTGGCTTTATCTGTGTAATGTTTTCTATCGCTTTATCGATATACTTCACAACCTTAGTATCAGTATTTGTGCAAAACGGGTATGAACCTTGTGTGAGTCTAAGCTCATAATCAAAATCTTTGAGATATTTGGCAACAAAAGCCTCCACCTCTTTTTGGGTCGTCAGCGTGGTGTTTCTTACATTGAACATCATATGAAGCTCGTTGGGAGTAACATTTGTGACCTGCATCCCTGAGCGGATATCTGTTATGACAAACTTACTTGGAGAGAAAAACTGATCTCCATCATCAAGGTTCACACCTGCCATCTTGTGCAACACCTGTGCAATCTGATGTATGGGATTTATCGCCTTTTCAGGGTACGCTGCATGTCCCTGTTTTCCTTTGAGTGTTATATAGCCGTTTATAGAGCCGCGACGACCCACTTTTATGGCATCACCAAACTTCTCTTCACAGGTTGGCTCTGCCACCACAACAGCATCGGGAAGCATAGATCGTTCTTTGAGGTATTCTAAAACCTTGAGCGTGCCATAGTAGGCATCACCCTCCTCATCGGAAGTCAGAAGTAAAGAGAGTGTGCCGCAAAACTCTTGTGTTTCTTTGAGAGCCTGAACAAATGCTGCTACACCACTTTTCATATCTTGCGTGCCACGCCCGTAGATATACCCCTCTTTCTCGGTTGCCTCATAAGGGGGTGTGTTCCACCCCTCACCGGCTGGAACCACATCAACATGACCGGCAAAACAAAGATGATCACCCTCGCCAAACTTTTTATAAATAAAGAGATTTTTTACATCTTCTACATCTATACGAATTGCCTCAAATTCAGGAAGGTAGTTCTCTATAAACTCAAGAAGTCCCCCATCATCAGGAGTTTCACTCTTTTGTGAAACCATATATTTAAAAAGTTCTATAATCTGCATATACTATTTTGTACCCGGGTTTTCATAAAACACATAAGGTGTTGAGTAGTTACTGATCTCAAAATAGAGCTTTTTTTCACCCTTATCCACTTTGTAGTTAAAATTCACATCCAAATAACCATACGCATATCTGTAATCTCTTGGTGTATTACCATCCGTACTTACTGCTGTTGAGAGCTTATCTATTTTTATAAACCTTTGCACAAGTTGCCCACCCATATATATGTCAAGCACACCATTGGTTCCTGTCCAGTTTTGTATGCTTCTTCCAAATTTGTTCTGTGTTTCTTGTGTACACGCGGTAAATAACAACGCTACTGCCACACTGCAAACTACAATAATTTTTTTCAATTTTTTTCCTTTTTTTACTAAAATATCTGTGTAATGATACTATGTAATCACCAATCATCCAAAATAAACTTCTTGGATTCTTCCTCTTTTTGTTTTTTTATCTCTTGTGCTTCATTTATCTGCGGTTCTTCCGGCTTCTTAACTTTTACCTCAGCCATCTGCTCTTCAAACTGCAACTCCAAACCGTTGGATGTCATGATAAAGCCATCTACTCTGATCTTTCCTTCATGTATCTGTTTATGATGTTCTTTACAAAGTGGCACAAGATTATGTTTGTTATCTTGATGAAAATGTCCGATAAACCCGGATTTATCGGCAAGTGAACGCTCTGATATATGGTGAACATCTTCTGCTACAGCTCCACATATAACACACTTGGTCACATAGAGCTCTTTGTTGTATTTACTCTTTTTTTTCTTCACCAAAAGTTCAAGTTCATCAAAATCGTTGGCAAGTCTTTTGCGTATCCTGTTCGCTGTTTGTAAAAAATCATCGTCCATATGAAGTGACTTGGCAAACTCAAGCCCATAAATACTGCTACCGCTTCCCGCTTGCAGTACACGGTTAAAAAGAAGTGTATCTTTTTGCTCATCATACTCCACACTAAGGTGCAGATCAACTACATTATCAAGCGTAGTGATCTCTTTCA
>JALUKO010000179.1 GCA_027056525.1 Helicobacteraceae bacterium
CATATGAAGTATTTTAAGTTTTTCTAGTAAGAAATTCAATTTTGACATTTATTTGTTCCTTTTGTGCATTTAACTATTTATTCAACGAACATTTTACACAAATCAACTCCGAAAAGCAACATTAACAAACATATAATTTGTATGTTAATTATGAAAAATATGACAATATGCCAAATAATTGACTGTTTTTTGTAAAAACTACTACTTTTCTTAAATGTTTTATGTCTGTTAAAAGCTATATAGCTAAATAACACTCATTTTTGTGTGTTATTTGGAAGATTCTGGCAATAACACACAAAGTGTTGCTTAAACAAACTTATAGATAAAAGGTAAATACAACTGTAGAAAAATAACTCCACGCTGTTTTCTTAGTTATACTTCAACAGCTAGATGAAACACTTAAGCAAAACATCATTAAAATTCCCCTACCCTACAACAATTAAACTATACAAGAGAAATAATTATGTCCAACAGATTAGAAAAAGAAGACAGTCCTTACCTTCAACAACACAAAGACAACCCCGTAGAATGGTGGCCATGGTGTGATGAGGCGTTTGACAAAGCAAAACAAGAGAACAAAGCGATATTTATCAGTATCGGGTACAGCTCATGTCATTGGTGTCATGTGATGGAAGAGAAGGTATTTGAAAACAAAGAGTGTGCCGACATCCTCAATGAGAGTTTTATCTGCATCAAAGTTGATCGTGAAGAGCGTCCCGACATAGACAAGCACTACCAAGAGGTACATATGCTTCTCAACCGTCGTCCTGGGGGATGGCCGACAAGCATATTTTGCACACCACAGAACAAGCCGTTCTTTGCAGGCACCTACATACCGCCTGAGTCACGTACAGGAAGTGTTGAGGGGATGGGCTTTATAGAGCTGAGCAAACTCATAGCTTCAAAAATTGCACAAAATGATCCTCAACTATTTGAAAATGCCGAAGAGATCGAGAAGTTTTTAGAGCATACGGAACACCCAAAAGAAGCAACCGTGCTTAAAGAAGATTTTGTAAAAAACTTTATGCTTCAGATCAAAAACAACTACGACACAAAACACGGCGGTTTTTCAGTTGCTCCAAAGTTTCCACACGCTTCAACCCTAAACACACTTCTGGTTATCGATAGACTCTATGATGACAAAAGTGCAAAAGCTATGTGCATAGATACCCTCAATGCAATGAGACAAGGTGGTATGTATGATCTTGTCGATGGTGGTTTTTGCCGCTACAGTGTCGATGAGAGATGGCTTGTTCCCCATTTTGAGAAGATGCTTTATGACAATGCCCTCCTGTGTGATGTGTACACAAAAGCCTACCAGACATACAAAGATGAAAGCTTTTTACAAACCGCAAAAGAGATCGCCGATTTTTGGCACAACTTTATGAGTGAAGATAGCCTTTTTTACTCTGCAAGCGATGCCGACAGCGAGGGCGAAGAGGGAACCTACTTTGTCTATACATATGAAGAGCTCTATACACTTTTAACACAAAACGGCTTTGAAGATATAGAGCTTATTTTGGATGAGCTGAGCGTAACGCATCACGGCAATTTTGAGGGCAAAAATATTATAAGACTCAAAAACAACAAAAAACCTGAACATTTTCAAAGCATCCAAACACTGCTGCAGAGTTTAAGAGAGAAAAGAACCTACCCTTTTATAGATAAAAAGATCCAAACCTCATGGTCTGCTATGATGATCCATGCACTTTTTAACCTTGGTGCCTGTGAGAGCAAGTACAAAGAGCGAGCCATAGAGTCTTTAGATGCACTTCTCAACACGATGTATAGAGATGACACACTGTACCATACGACACTCATACACAAAACGCCAAAAGTAGAAGCGTTTTTAGAAGACTATGCCTTTTTATCCCAAGCACTTCTGAGTGCATACAAACACACACAAGATGAACTTTATCTCATTAAGGCTCAACGCTTTATCAACAAAGCACTTGAGAAATTCTACAACAAAGGTGTATGGAACTTCAGTACAGGGGAGTTTGTAACCAAAGCAGAGATATCCGACAACACTTACAGCAGTTCTGTCAGTGTTATGATCGATGCACTTCTAAGTTTGGGTTTACTTCTAGAAGATGAGAAGTACACACACTTTGCATTTAAAACTCTGGAGTACAACTCTTATGAGCTTGCACGTCGTCCTGTTTACTACCCTTGTATGTTGCAGCAAACGCTAAGA
Organism: Helicobacteraceae bacterium; assembly: GCA_027056525.1. Taxonomy (GTDB): domain Bacteria; phylum Campylobacterota; class Campylobacteria; order Campylobacterales; family Sulfurimonadaceae; genus Sulfurimonas. The sequence continues at coordinate 2,198 of JALUKO010000179.1, forward strand.
TACCTCAAAGGTGATCGTGTCATCAAAGCATCTTTAGAGAACATCCAGACACATCTTTGTGAGCTTGCTTCACTCACATACCCTTTTATACATCTCAAAGAAAACGATGAAAAAGGGTTTCTTGTTTGTGGCGAAAAAAGCTGTTTTTCCAATACGGATGATATAAAAAAATTAAACGAATTGATATACAACTCTTTTTAATATTTCTTGCCTTATAATTGGTATATATAGATATGGAGAAACACTATGGGCACAAAAAGAGACTTGTTAGAAGATGAACTAAAAGAGGCATCACAGTTGGAAGATATTGTGCATAATGAAAGAAGAAAGAAATCTTCTAAAACAAAAAAAGAGAACGAAAAGAGAAACCAAAAGAAGAAACCAAAAAGAGTTTCTATCTGGGTAAAAGAGGAGATCTTAGAATACGAAAAAGAGCTAAGAACCCTTCAGATAGAACTTCTAAAAATGCAAAACCACGTCAAAGACACGGGCAAAAAACTGCTCATGATCTTTGAGGGGCGTGACGCCGCGGGAAAAGGTGGAACGATTAAGCGAATTACAGAGCATCTCAACCCTCGTGGTGCAAGAGTTGTCGCCCTTGACAAGCCAAGTGATGTAGAGAAAACACAATGGTACTTTCAACGTTACACACAGCACCTGCCATCAGCGGGAGAGATAGTGCTTTTTGACAGAAGTTACTACAACCGTGCAGGTGTTGAACCGGTTATGGGGTTTTGTACACAGGAGGAACACAAAGAGTTCTTGCATGAGGTTCCGGAGTTTGAGAAGATGCTTGTAAACTCTGATATTATGATCTTTAAATTTTACTTCTCAGTCTCAAAGCATGAGCAGGAGAGAAGATTTCAAAAAAGAAGAACAGACCCGCTCAAACAGTACAAACTCTCCCCTGTCGATGAAAAATCGCAAGGACTGTGGGACAAATACACCATCGCCAAATACTCTATGTTACTGGCTTCCCATACAGACCATGCACCATGGACTATTATTCGCTCGGACAATAAGAAAAAAGCCCGCATCAACTGTATCAAGCATATCTTGACTCATATTGATTATCCCGATAAAATAAAA
>JALUKO010000180.1 GCA_027056525.1 Helicobacteraceae bacterium
ATGAAAACGTCACATGTCAAGACAGGGTGATCGTTGGAGGACTCAGCACCATAGAAGCCAACAACACTCTCGGTACAGGCGTGATGATAGGCGGCGCTTCTTATATAGATCAGGATATGCCACCTTTTACCCTTGTAGAGGGAAACAAAGCAACCATTAAAAGTCTTAATGTAATCGGTCTGAGAAGAAGACTGGAAAACAAAGATGACATCGAAGAGATCAAATCGATTTTCAAAAGAATTCTTGGTGAGAATGTAGATAAAGAACTCGCCTTAGAGATCTCTAAAACTCATGAGAACGAATATGCAAGGCAACTCGCGCACTTTGTGGCAAACTCCAACATACAGTAGAGTGTAGAGCTCTACACTACCTGCTTGCTTTTACTTCTCTCATTGTAGCTGTAAAATCCCTCACATTGACTCCACCGTCAATTCTGCCGATTTTTCTTCCGTGTTTGTTTACAAAATGAAATGTAGGTGTCCCTATATACGTAAACTCATCCGGGATGTAGTCTTCATGAATATCAAGATGTACCCCAATAAAATCTCGGTTAAACTCTTCTATAACATTGTCATCTTCAAAGACAATATCCATCATATATTCACATGCAGGACACCCCTCTTTTGAGAGCATCACCATCACGATCTTGTTCTCTTTGCCCGCTTTTTGCAACGCTGCATCATAACCCATCCACTCTATCTCTGCGAATAAAGAGCTAAAAAGCAGTGCAAGTATCAAAACTATTTTTTTCATATCGTATCCTTTAAATTGTGTTGAGATGCTCTAAAAACTCTTTGGGTTCTATAAAACCAACAAGTGATTTTGACTTCATAACACTACCATCTTCATCAAAGAAGATGATTGCCGGCGGACCAAATACACCATACTTTTTACTCAGATCTTTTTGCTCTTTAGTATTTTGCGTAACATCGGCCTGAATCAACACAAACTGATCCATCTTATGTTTTACATCTGTATTTGCAAAGGTGATCTCCTCCATCTCTTTACAGGAGGTGCACCAGTCGGCATAAAAATCGAGTAAAATCTTTTTCCCTCTGTTTGCTTCTAGAAGTGCATCAAGCTCTTTTATGGAAGTGACTTTTGTAAACTCTTGGTGCTGTACTTCTTGAATATTGACAGAAGTTACTACCTGCGGCTTTAAAAACTCTAAAGGCTTACTCATACTTGTAGAGCCTCCCATAGCACCTATGAAGAGTAAAACACTATAGATAAAAAGTATCATCGCAACACTTCTTTTAAAGATATGTCCCTCTTTGTCAAAAGGCGCGAAATAAAGGGCACTTCCGATACCAAGCATAGCATATAGAAGCATCGTTACATAAGGTTCTACAACACGCTCTAGCATCCAAATAGCCACACCAAGCATCATAATACCAAAAATCGCCAGAACCATAGTCATCCATACACCCGGCTTTGGCATAAATTTACCCGCACTCACACCGATGGCGATCAGTGGAATTCCCATACCGATACTCATAGTAAAAAGTGCCATACCGCCTAAGAGCGCATCACCTGTCTGACCAATATAAACAAGCGCGCCTGCAAGTGGAGCGGCAACACACGGACCTACTATAAGTGCAGAGAGAAAGCCCATCACGGCAACACCCAAGACCCCTCTGTGTTGTCGTGATTCACCGAGTTTGTTTGTTAAAAATGAAGGGGGTCTTAACTCATAAAATCCAAACATACTCATGGCAAGCGCTACAAACACGGCTGAAAAAGAGTATATCACCCAAGGTGTCTGCAAGGCACTCTGCAGGTTTGAGCCAAAAAGCCCTGCCAAAACTCCCGCTATAGTATAGGCTACTGCCATCGCCAATACATACACCACAGAAAGGAAAAAAGCTTTTTTTGTAGTAAGCCCTTCCCCTTGTGAAATAATTACACCGGAGATGATAGGGATCATAGGAAAAACACACGGCGTCAGTGAAAGAAGAAGTCCAAAACCAAAGAATGTTAGCAGTATAAGAGCGATACTTCCTTTATTGATGGTATCTGCAATGGCATCAGTTTCTGAGAGTTCCACACTCGGCTCTTGTTGTGGAGTATCCGCTGAAACTGAAGGTTTTGAAAGTGTTAAAGATTTAAGCTCTTTTACCTGTGAGAGAGGAAGTTTTGAGCTGTCTATATCAAATGTAAATGTTTTGCTATAAGGCTCATAACACAGTCCCTGTTCTGAACATCCTTGGTAGGATATGGAGAGCTCAACAGTTTTCATCCCAGTTGTTGCAGCATCTTTTTGCAAATATACAAGAAATTTCGGAGAACTCAGATATACCTGCTCATCATGGTGTGCAACGCTTTGAGGTTGATCGATCTTAGCTATGGTGATCCCGCTCCCCTCTTTGAGTGAAAGAGTTACTTTTTCTGAATAAAGATAAATATCTTTTGCTATCTTTACCCCCGCTTCTATCTGCGTAGCATCGTTAAGCTTTGCATAGGGAACAAACGCTTCATCAGGCATCAAAAATTTTGGTGGAGCAGCAAAAACAAATATGGACAGCAGCAATAAGCTTACAATTTTTTTCATAAAAACTCTTTTTTTTGTTAAATTTGTTATAATTATATCACAGTTATATATTTACAATTATATGAAGCACAAAATATGTAGCTCAAACTATAGATAAAGAGTTGTTATGCAAACAATAGATACAGACACAACACTTAAATATACAAAGGGATTATCTCTTTTATATGTGGAAGACGATTTGGAGCTTCAAACCCAATCAAAAGAGCTCTTTGAGATACTTTTTGACTCAGTCACTGTTGCCAATGACGGTGTTAAGGCATTGAAGATCTACAACCAAGAGCCTTTTGATATCATCATAACAGATGTTAAAATGCCAAATATGGATGGTGTGCAACTTACAAAGCAGATCAAAGAGATCAATCCGGATCAGTGCATTATCATCATATCTGCATACAACAATACAGAATATCTCATAGAGTTTTTAAACCTCAATATCAAACAGTTTATGCAAAAACCGATAGAAACCAACAATATGCTTTTAACGCTTCACAGTGTTGCCAAAAATATTGTCAATGAAAAAATGGTTGAAACATACAGAAAAGAGCTTGAAAAAAGGAACGCTGAGCTAAAAAGTAAAAATGAGGAGCTCCAAAGTCTTGTAAGGATTTTAGACTCAAAACTGGCGCAGATAGCACAAAATACTGCCAAGTATGATGACTCTGCAGATTTTAACGAGTATCGAATCACTACAGAAGATATTGATGAGCTCAAAG
>JALUKO010000181.1 GCA_027056525.1 Helicobacteraceae bacterium
ATGGTGTAGCTATCGGTACACTTATCACTGTTCAGATGGTCGGGGCAATGATAAGTAATTTTTTATGGGGCTATCTCAGCTCGCAAGGCTTTAATAAAATAACTGCAAACATAGCTATAAGTATGCACATAACAGCCATCATTGTAGCTTTTTTAGCATCATCATTATACGAGTATATGTTAGTATTTTTTCTTGTAGGCGCGGCTGTAGATGGAAATCGCATCGCTTCTGGAAACCTTATTTTAGCACTTGCACCACCGAAAAAACGTCCTGTATATATAGCACTGCAGATCAATGTTATATCATTTGGTTTATTTTTCTCTATTCTTGGTGGATTTATTTTACACTTTTTTTCTTATACTATTTTATATAGCGCTACACTTTTAGTGCTGTTTTTTGCCCTGTATTTTTCGTTGAAACTCAAAGACTAATAGCACAACTTCAAATGTTCTTGAAATTGTTTTTGAGTCGGCAGTCCAAAAAAAGCTTTACAGGCAAACAGCTCATAAGTATTTAAAAAGAACATTGCAGGATACTCCAAGGTGTAGAGCAACTCTATGGGATAGCTTGATGTTTGCTCTTTGTTAATGATAACACAAACAAAATTTTCATTTATACTCTCAACATACTCTTTGTTTGTAAAAAGTTCATAGTTGATCTGTTTTGCTTCATCATAATTCTCTACAAGTAAGACAAACAAACCTTTTTTCTCCTGCAGGGCTTTTGCATGTGCCATATCATATGTCGGCATCCACTTTACATAGTTTGCTTCCAAAACCACAGCTAAAATAATACTTACAAAAATATAACGCACACTCCACACCTACTCATCTAAGTTGTATTGCACGATTTCACCATCAAGTGACTTTAAAAAAGCTTCCAGTGCATCGAGTTGATCTTTTGAGAGTTCCACCCCTATTTGGTGTTTTGCCATAATCTTTATGGCTTCTCTAAGCTCTTTAACAGAGCCGTTATGAAAGTATGGTGCCGTTTTAGAAATATTTCTGAGTATGGGTACTCTAAATCTCTGTTCACCCTTTTGCCCCATGAAACCGCCTATGTTTTCAAAAGGATACGGATGATACATCTCAAAATTAAAACGTACACTGCTTACATGTCTCCCTTTTGTTTTTTCATTAAAGGTTGTTGTCAAAGAGATGATACTGTTATAATCTCTCAAAGGAAACTTTTGAATTTTACGTCCCCCGATAGTGGTACCAAAATGGCACCCTTTACACCCCATATCTATAAATATATTGAGTCCTCGCTTCTCTTGTGCACTTAAGGCATTTTCATCTCCATCTAAAAAAGCATCATAACGCCCTCTTGTCACAAGTGTTTTTTCATAAACCGCTATCGCTTTTGTAATATTGTCAAAAGTGATTGCATCATCACCAAAGACTTTCTGAAACATCTGAACATACTCGGGGTTCTCTTTTACTCTTTGCTCCACAAGTTCAGGAGTCGATGCCATTTCAAAATGTGCCTGCATAGGACCTCGCGCCTGCTCACGCAGTGAACTCGCTCTACCATCCCAAAAAAAATGTTTTGAGTATGCTGTGTTGAGAACAGTGGGAGAGTTTAAATGGTTTGGGTTTGCTTGCTTTTTGTAGCCTATGGCTGTTGGCAGTGAGTCCTCTCCCCCTTTTTCTATGTCATGGCACGAAGCACAGGCTATCATTTTATCTTTGGAAAGATTTTTATCAAAAAAAAGTTTCTTCCCAAGTTTAATTTTAGGAATTGTCATAGGATTTTGTTCATCATCGACCTGAGCTTTAAGAAGTTCAAAATCCAAAGGTATGGAACGCAGACCTTTCTCAAGCGCTTTTTCTCTCATCCCTTGTGTTGCAAACGCATGAGAGAAGATCATAATAAAAACTATAATATACTTCATAACTACCTCCTGTTAAAAAGAGTTCATAGAAAATTGTATCAAGATTTTCGCCGATAATACATACCATTTTAGCACTAAAAGATTTTTATTTTAGCACTAAGAGATTTTTTATAACTAAGTATCTCTTTTAAGGAGATCTTTTGGATAGATACCATAGCTTTTGAAAAACACTTTACTAAAATGACCTTGATGTCTATACCCTACTTTTTTACTTATTTCACCTATGGTAAGGGTTTGCTCTTTAAGTAAAATATTGGCTTCTTCAAGTCTTAGTTTTTGTATATAACTGTAGATGGTCGTATGGTACACCTTTTTAAAAACTTTTTTCAGTTTTGATTCGTTTGTAGCACATAGATGTGCAATAGTCGCAATGGTTGGTGGGTTAATGAAACTTTTCAGAAGTATATCTTTTGCTCGCCTGGATATACAAACCTCCTCATCACTTATATCTTGAACAGGCATGTCAAACAAAGAAAGTCTATGGATAATAAACTCCACAACATTATGCTCACAACGAATACTTTTCATATTTGAGTATTGTTGCGCATTCACAATCTTATCGATCAGATACAGACTCAACGCATCTGTAGGCTGTGTATTTAAAAGCTCTAAAGATATCTCACCTTGAAGTTTGTTATATAAAAAATCTACAGGTTCATATTCATTGGATGTCAAATATCTTTTTAGAAAAAAATCTGCTACAAACAAGATAAAGATATTTGATCTTTTGTGTGTTGTTCGCAGTGTAATATCTTGACGTGAAGAGCAATATATACCTATGCTATGTGCATGAAAATCATAAGCTTTTTTCGCAATATGATCCTCTATCATCAACGTACCCTCTTTGAGTACACATATCATAAGCATTCTGTCTAAGTTTTTTATAGGAAAATCAAGTGTAGTAAAAGCATCTAAGGAGATATCTAAAAAGACAATACCGTTAGAGATATCCACTCTGCTTATATGGTTTGTGTTATGTTTTAAAAACTCTGTTCTCTTATAACGGGTATCAGTGATGTTAAAGAAGAAACTTTCCATTAGAGGCTGTAGTACTCACGTACTCTTCTTTCAAAATCTTCATCACTTAACTCTTTTCTCATAGGAATAAACTTTTCAGCCCTGTCACCTATAGTATTTCTGGCGGGATAATGCTCATTTTCAATGATTTTTAAGATCATCTCCCCCACCTCTTTGGGTTCATTGCCTTTGTTGATCTGCTCTACTATGACCGGTGCCAAAGTTGAAACCATTGCAGCATATGCAGAATCAGGACTAAATGTTTTTGGGTTTGTCACAAGGTTGTCCTTGGCAAAATTCGTATCAAAAAATCCCGGCATAACAGAATGAACCCTGATGTTAAAATCTTTGAGCTCATAGCGAAGTGAATCGGTGATCCCCTCAACCGCATACTTACTGGCATTATACATAGTAAAAAGCGGAAGCCCTATTTTGCCAAGAAATGAGCTGATATTTATGATAACACCTGATCTGTTGGCTCTCATAACAGGTATCACCTCTTTTGTAACTCGAAGCAGAGCAAAAACATTGATATTAAACTGATCAAACATCTCCTCTTCTGAAACATCTTCTACGGTGGAGACCAGCCCGTAACCTGCATTATTGACAAGAACATCTATTTTGTTATGTCTTTTGAGGATCATTGCAACACTTTGCTGAATACTTTGAGGATCAGTAATATCCAAATGCAGGGGAAAAAAGTTTTCTGATTTAAGGGATTCAAGTTTTGCGCTATCTCTGCTTCCGGCATATACTATAAAGCCCTTATCTGCCAATATTTTGGCAGTAGCCCTGCCCATGCCGGAACTTGCACCGCTAATAAGCACTACTTTTGGAACATTAGATGCCGAAGAAGTTGTGAAGGAATGCTCTTTCTTTTTCATTTTTAATAAAAATCCTCACTATCGTTTGGTTATTCTCTCCAAGAACAAGAACTTCGTTGCCACTAACTTTAAGATGCTTCTTACCCCATTGTTTGTCAAGCTCATCAAGACGCAAAAGAACTTCAGCAGCATCCGGCTTCTCTTTTTCACCCGTTTGGGTGTTTACTATACTCAATCCACCTATTCTTTTTTCAAGTTTATAAGGACTGTACACCTTTAGCGCTTTATAGATACGATCCTCTTTCGCTTCTGGCATGGCACGTTGCATCGCAACAAACCCCATGATCAAAAAGGCAAAAACAACTCCTATTACCAACGCTTTTTTTACATTCATTTTTTACTCCAATTTTCAAAATATTTTTTTGCTTTTTCATCAAGCATTTTCATTCTTTGCTTCCCTTTTGGAAGTGTACTTCTTAAGTGTTTCATCTCTTGTAAAAACTCTGAGAGTCCAGAAGGTATATGCTCTTGCAGATAACGCTTAAAGTGTTTTGCTACAGCCGGAGAGGCTCCAGAGGTCGATACAGCGATAGTAAGATCATCTTGTCTCACATAGGAGGGAAAGATAAAATCACAATAATCTACCGAATCAACCGCATTGCACAAACATTTATACTCTTTGGATTCCTCAAAAATCTCCGCTTGCAGAGGTATATCATCTACAGCTATGATAACAACAGCAAACTCTTTGATATCCCCTCTTTCATAAGAACGCTTTTTAAGTTCAAGCTTCTCTTTTTCTATCGCATCAAACATCTCCTCACAGAGTTGTGGCGCGATCACCGTTATATCTTTTGTAAAATCCAAAAGACGTTGCAACTTTTCATAAGCGATATTCCCACCGCCGACTATTAAAATTTTTTTGTTATCAAGCTTTAAAAAGGCTGGGAAATAACTCAACTATGCTCCTTTAATCTACAAGAGATATAATACGGTGTAAATTATACATTCTTAGATGTAACAATACCCTAAATATGGCATAATTGTACTTGATACACATCAATTACATTTTCTATAAAATTGATTACAATCTTTGCATAACTTGAAAAATTCACATTAAAAGTAGAAATTATGAGAGAAGAAATATTATCAAGAATACAAAAGAAGTTTCCACTGCAAGCAAGACCATTTCAAGTGATAGCTGATGAACTTGAGATAAGCGAGGCAGAAGTCCTTGCTATACTTCAAGAGGAAAAAGAAAAAGATATCATTCGTCAAACATCTGCAATCTTTGATACAAAACGCTTAGGTTATGTATCTTCTTTGGTCGCTTTTAAGATCGCTCCTGAAAAAATTGATGATGCGGTCAAGATCATCAATGCACACCCCGGTATTTCACACAACTATGAACGTAACCATGATTTCAACATATGGTTCACACTGGCTGTTGCACCGGATTCAAAACTGGGACTTGAAAAAACACTCGAAATACTTTCAAAGCTAACACAAGCACAAGACTATATCATGCTTCCAACACTCAAACTCTTTAAGATCTCTGTTAAGCTCAACACAACCGGTAAAGATGACAAAAAAGAGAAGGTTAAAAAAGTTAAACATAAAGAGATAGAACTCTCAGAACTTCACCATAAGATCATTCAAAAGGCTCAGTACGATATAGAGATTACAAGTGAGCCTTTTAAAAAGATTGTAGATGAACTTGAGATAGACTATGAAACATTTTTCTCTATTTTACAAGAGCTTCAAGATGCAGGTATTATGCGGCGATTTGCTTCTATCTTAAATCACAGAAAAGCGGGATTCAATGCAAATGCAATGGTTGTCTGGGATGTTGATGAGAACAAAGGTGAAGAGATCGGCGAGAAAGCTGCCACATTTAGTGCCGTAAGTCACTGCTATTTGCGTCCAAAGTACGAAAACTGGCCTTATAACCTCTTTACGATGGTTCACGGAAAAACTACAGAAGAGACAAACAGCATTATTGCAGAGATGTCGCAAGAGATCGATGCAAAAAGACATATGCCGCTTTACTCATCACGTGAGTTTAAAAAAGTACGCATTGAGTACTTCACTCCAGCTTTTGAAGCTTGGGAAAATCAACATACAGCATAGTAAAACTAAAGGAAAATCATGAACCTGTTTTTTGAACTTGAGATCGTTTATATTGTTATCGGTATCTTCTTTTTGGCAGTTACTGCATTTGTAACTACAAGAGACTTTATGCCAAAGGTTGCCTTTAAAAGGGGTATGATCGGTGTTTTTACTCTATTTGCCATTATGATAAGTTTGCATTACCTCGTAACCACCAAAAGGATGGCAGGTGTAAAGCAGATCTTCAATGAGGGTGGAACTATCATTTGTGAAAATAAAATGCACAGAACCATATCCCGTTCGATACTTGTTTCTAAAAAGCTTGGGTGGAGACTAGAGGGTGACCACTTTGCCTCAGACAATGTTGCAAGAGTGTTTCACACTTCCAGATGTGTTGACTATGCACCTATAGCGCCAGAGTTGGCGAAAGAAGCGGCAGAACACCAACAATGAAAAAAGTACTCTTAGTTCTTACACTTGCTTGCTTTTCACTTGTTGCTCTTGATTCCTTTGAACCCTCAAAAACATGTAAAACATGCCATCCCATCATCTACAAGGAACACTTTAGCTCTGCTCACAAAAATGCAACTATATTCAAAGACCCTATCCATAAAGCGATTTGGGAAAAACATCCGGCAAAGAAAAAAGAAAAATACAAATGTGCCAAATGCCATACACCAACAGATACAAAACTTCTCAACGCTTTAGCAAACAATGAAACCGCTTTGCCACAGAAAAGTTCAAAAGCACAACAAGAGGCTATCTCGTGTGTTTACTGCCATAGTATCAAAGATGTAGAGTATCATGCTAAAGCCAATACAAATATTTTGACAGATGCCAACAAAACGATGTTCTCTGCACGCAAAGGTGAAATAAATACACATGACAAAGAGTACACAATCGAAAGCTCTCTTTTTGGACTTCTGACTAAAAAAACCGGTTCACCATTTCATAAAATAGACTTCTCAAATGAAAACTTTTACAATGGAAAAATTTGTACAGGATGCCACTCTCACAAGCAAAACTCTCACAACTTTGATATCTGTAATATGGATCTCAAAGAAAATACAAATACAGAAGATGAAAACTGTATAACATGTCATATGCCTATGGTTCAAGGAAGTTTCACAACAGCCAAAGACTCCAAAACACATCGATATCACGGGTTTACAGGGGCTATGCACAAGCCGCAAATGCTTGCAAAATATGTCAAAATCTACTTAAACAAAAGTGATGACGGTTTTGTTGTGAGAATTAAAAATACTGCAAACCATCAACTCTTACTCCACCCTCTTCGTATTGGAGAGTTGCGTGTGCGTATTCAAAGAGATGGTAAGACTATCAAACTTCCTTCTGTAAAATTTATGCGCATTATTGGGAAAGATTCCAAGCCAGCTATGCCGTGGGTGGCAGACTCTGTTTTGAAAAACACCCATATACAGGCAAATGAAAACCGTCTGATCAACTTCAATGAACATCTTCAAGACAATGACAGAGTCACAGTTGAACTTGGTCATTATGTAGTCAATCCAAAGATCGCTAAGAAACTTGGACTCGAAGACTACAAAGAATATACAAAATTTACTCTACTGAAAAAAAGCAATTTTCTTATACGATAAAAGGATCAACGATGAAAAGTATTGTAAAGCGTTATGGCATGGCACTGTTTTTCCTTTTATTTGTTATTATTTTAATGATATTTGGGACATTCGCAGTCAAAAGTTTTGGAGACAAAATGTTTGAAGGAACCGGTATCGATATGAAACCAAGAGGGGAGCACTTAAACTAATGAGTCTAAGTCTGATTCTTATCACAGGAGTAATCCTAAGTATTATTTTTCACTTTATCGGAGTCTATGCAGGTGCAAAAAAGTTTGTATGGATAGCTATCATTTTACTTTGGGCCGGTTCCATAAACATAGCGATGAGTGAGGTCAAACCAAGTGCGTACAAATACATAGACAAGATCAAAGGAAAGTACGAAGCAACTGATAAGCTTATACAAAGTGCTTTGCCTGAAATATCTGTCTATGAATTAGTACAGATTAAAAGAAGTTTTAACGAAGAGAAGAAAAAAGCACGCAAGTAAACTCATCTATGAGTTTACTTCTCATCCCCCGCCAAGTGCTTTTTTTACATGATCATCAGCCATGGTTATGTTCCACTCAGGCTCCCAAACAAGATCTACTTCAACCTCTTGTATGCCATCGAGCTTTTCAACTGACTCTTTCACCCATTGCACTATCATCTGATGCAAAGGGCACGCTTTTGTAGAAAGGGTCATCGTTACTTTTGCTATGCCCTCCTCGTTACACTCAGCATCATAAATAAGCCCCATCTCTACAAGGTTAAATCCAACTTCCGGGTCTATAACAGTTGAAATTGCTTTAAAAAGTTCTTCTTTTGTATACATATTATTTTTCCTTATTTAAAATTTATCATATAAAGTACACTTCTAAAAAACGCCACTGCACCAACCACTAAAAAGGATGCACCGGCTTTGAGAAGCATATCGTTTTGCAGCAAAATCGCAACACACACCAAACTCACACCAGCTGCACAAAAAACAAACTGTGCAGAAGAGCTTTTTATCGGTACCATATCTACAAGCATAGGTACTTTTTGTTTTCCAACAAGAGGTGAAAATCTTTCAAACCACACCAAAAACGGAATGATTTTATAGATATGCCCGGTTATTAAAAACCCAAAAAAACCTACAAACATAAGCCAACCTATTGCGAGTAAAATAGGTTCATACGAAGTTATAAAATAGGCTATACCCATCAACAGTGAGATCACCAATGAGCTATACGAAAAGATCAGTGAGATCACATAGATATCATTCTCTTTTCTTGCCCTTGTCTTATAGATACTCAACACAAGGTAAAAATAGATAAAAAGTGAGACTATCGCCAAAGCATACCCTGCATACTCTAAAAAAGCGAACTTTAAAAAGGATGAAAGTACAACTAACACAACACTACTACTCATTCCATAAAGTGCCACTTCAAGCGGTTTCATAGAAAAACCGTGAGAGAGACCAAACATCGGAAGTAATACAACAGAGAGTCCCATAATGGTTACACTGATATAACCGGCAATGACAAGATATACATGAGCACGCAACAGTGAAGTTATATCGGCATCAATCGTTCCTGCGTACGCAAGTGCCATCACAAGACCGACAATAATCCCAAAAAACAAAAAAGTGTTTGATATCAGCACACTGCTCATCACCATATTGAGTTTTTTGACTTTAGAGATGGTCAAAAATATCTCCATGACAAAGATCATCATCGAGATTAAAACCACAACGCCACCATAGGGAAGCAGTGCCGGCAACGCTATAAAACCTGTCACCATCAACAAGGTACCTATGAGCAATAAAGGCCAAATAGCATAAAACAGCTCCACCCCAAAATGCCCCACTTCTAAAACTACGGGAACCAACTGTGCCATAGCTCCAAAGATCACCATCATCACAAAACCGAGTAAGAACAGATGAACAAAACCCAGTACACCAGTGTCAAGTGTCGTTAAAGAGGATCCATCTATAAAAAAAATGTAGCATGATGAAAAAAGATAAAACAGACTCCCCAAAATAAAAAACGGGGAGATCAGTTTAAACGGAGGAGCAAAATCTTGTGAGATTGAAAACATAAAACTCTTTTAACCGCTACAACTCGTCTGAGTCAAGTCAGATTCGGCACCTGCACCATCTACGCTGCTAAAGACCACCTTTACCAAACCGTTGTCCAACTCCTGTACAACATAAGCAACATCAGCTTGAAGTTTACCAAAAAGACCACCAGGTGTTTTATGATTTATCATAACCAGTTTATCTTTTGTTCCTTTTATAAGAGCAAGACCACTCATTGCATTGACCATCGGGTGTGGAGGTCCAAGTTTTGAAGTGTCAAAATAATACACTTTAAGCCCATCCTCCGTGTTTTCATAAAAATCTGTTGTAGCACCTTCAACTTCTATTTTTTGTGCTTCACTCGGTATAAGAGACATGCAATATCCTTTTTTTATTTTTTAATTGATATTGGTTATTATATTTTAAACTTGCCTCTATGCCATTGATATGTATCAACAATGTATACTATTTTACAATTATCTAATTTGCCCACTGCCATAGATTTTAAATTTGTATGTTGTCAATCCCTCTATACCCATCGGTCCACGGGCATGTAACTTGTTTGTACTTATGCCCACTTCCGCACCAAATCCGAATGCTCCACCGTCAGTAAAA